>JARHZK010000035.1 GCA_029258245.1 Longicatena sp.
GTAAATATCCATCCACTTGCAAAATGAACTACTTTATCAAACCACGGAAAAGAATACCATCGAAATCCACTTCCAAGCAACGATGCAAAATATGTAAATATATTACTTACTATATATATTTCATACACGGGCTTCCAATGAAACAATTTAAATCCAATTGGAACAATCAACGGCGTTAACATTGCAACAAAAGTCATTTGTAACGGTTCCATTCGATTGTTTTTAATATTAATATAAAGAGAAATGAACAAAGATGCTATATAGATATAAGTTGTAACATAAAATAATCTTTTTATAACTTTTTCTTTTTGACCCATTTCTTTAATCATGTTTAATTTCCTCTAACATTCGTAATTTTAAATCTAACAAATTCTTTGATAAATCAACATAATAAGTTTGTGGATACTCAAATCTTAAAATTTCATCCCAAAGACATGAAAATTCCTTTTCGCTATGTACTTTTATTTCCTGTAATGTTGGCACATCATATACTAATTTACCATTGATAAAGATAGGTACTAATAAATCTTTGATAATATATGTTCCTTTTTTTATTGTTTTATTTTTCCAACTATTCATTTGATGATAAATTGTTAAATCTTCATCTAAATTAATTTTTTCACCATGAATTGTCATTAAATCACCGATTGCTTTATGCGTTTCTTTATCATAAATACGATATAAATCTTTAAAAGCTGGATTGGTTACTTTTTCAATATTTTCGCTTATTTTAATTTTAGGAATCATTTTCTCATTTTCAAAAACCGATGACATCTTATACACCCCTCCAAATACTGGAGTAGATTTGCTACATACTAAATTTTCTCCAACACCCATACTATTAATTTGTGCACCTTGTGAAATTAAAGATTGTATCAAATATTCATCCAATGAATTAGATACTACAATATTACAGTCTTCCATACCTGCTTTATCTAAAGTCAAACGAATTTGCTTCGACAAATATGCCATATCTCCTGAATCAATACGTACTCCTTGTAATCGATACCCATTTGGTTCTAAATAATCTTTTGCAACTTTAATAGCATTTGGTAATCCACTTTTTAAAGTATCATAGGTATCTAATAATACTGTACAACTATCTGGATATGTTTTTGCATATGCTAAAAATGCCTCATATTCACTATCAAAAGATTGAACAAACGAATGTGCCATTGTACCTAATACCGGCATTCCAAACTTTTGCCCTGCATATGTTGTTGCAGTTCCACTTACTCCACCAATATAAGCGGCTCTTGCTCCATAATTGGCTGCATCAAAATTGTGTGCACGGCGAGCTCCAAATTCCATAATTGCTCTTCCTTGAGCTGCTTGTACAATTCGTTTCGCTTTCGTAGCAATTAACGTTTGATGATTTACACACAACAGCATTGCTGTTTCTAATAATTGAGCTTCAATAATTTTTGCACGTACGCGAATTAAAGGTTCTGACGGGAATACTGGAGTTCCTTCTTTTACTGCATAGATATCTCCTGTAAATATAAAATGACGTAAATAATCTAAAAATTCATCTGAAAATTTATTTAACGAACGTAAATATTCAATATCTTCATCTGAAAAATGTAAATTTTGAATATATCCAATAATTTCTTCTAATCCTGCAAAAACAGCATATCCTCCATTATCAGGATTTTTGCGATAAAATAAATCAAATGTAACAATACGATCTTTATGATCCGAATTAAAATAACATTGACTCATTGTTAATTCATAAAAATCCATTACCAAACTTAAATTTCTTTCATCTCTAAAATCAAATTTATAATCTAAACTATCCATTATTCATTTCCTCTTTCTATGAAAGAAACAATTTTAATACCATTTCCTTCCATATTTTTTATACTAAACTCATTGTTTGAAATACTATCATGAATATTGTCTATATGATATGTATCTACACAATCTATTGGAACAATAATACGATGCTTCACATAATTATGTTCATTTAACCATGCATTTAAACATAATGCAAACTGCAAAATACAAATATCTGTACAACAACCTGTTATTACAATATCTTGATAATCATCTATTCTTGTTTTCAAAAAATCCTGAAATGCAGAACTTGTAAATGTATTTGTACTATTCTTTTTCATTACGTCATCAACGTATGGTTGTAATTCATCAATAATCTCACTTTCACTTGTCCCAATTACACAGTGACTTGGATAAGAAATAAATTCACGTGTTTTCGGCGGATGTGAATCACAAATAAATGTAACACGTTGTTCTTCGTCTTCAATCAAATTTATAATATTAGAAGTAATCAAGTTTATTTTTTCATCATGTAATGATCCTTCTTTAATAAATCCATTTACCATATCTACAACAAATATAATTGGTTTTACTAACTCATCTTTTTTTATACTTGGATAAGAAGAGATAAAACCATCCGTTACTCTAGCCATAAAATTTCTCCTTTGCTATAATATCCACTATTATAATATTTTTTTTTATTTTTTAAAACTATTATTATCACAAAGAAGTATTAATATAAACATCGAAATACCTGAAATATAAAAAAACATACAATATATGCTATTACAAACATCGTCCCTATAGATATTGCAACAAAACGCCATCCATATTCATGATACATAGCCTGTAATGTCATAATACACGGAATACTTAGTAATACATATACCATAAAACAAAATGCTCTAAGTTTTGCATAACGATCCTTCCATAGCGACTGTACGCGATTTACAAGTTGTGGGTTATCTGTTTTATATGATTCATTTCTATATATATGAATCCATCCATCAAAAGTATCCAAACAAGCGCTTGTAAAGTGCTTAATAATTTCTTTTATATCCTGTTCTATAAATATTTGATTACATGATTCATCTTTAGATGTTTGATTACATGATTCATCTTTTTTTTGCAATAATAATGAATCTAAAGAAGCAATAATGGTTTCTTTTGCTACAATTCCTTGAGGTAATGATGCGACGCATTCCCATCTTGTTCCAAATCCTAATGGTTCAAATATAGGCGCAATTTTCTTTGCACTCATTGCCAAATAGCTTGTCTGTATATTTTTTGTTGGAAAATATGAAAATTCCCATACAATAACCATTACCAATAAAACAATGCTCATTGCTTTGTGTATATAATTTTTTACTTCTAACATAGACTTTTTTAAAACTAATTTTATCTTTGGAACTCGGTATGGCGGTAATTCTAAAATAAATATTTCATCATCGTGAAATTCATTAAATTTTGTAATAAGGCATGCAATTATAAACGCAAATAACAAACCTAAGCCATACAATGATAATACAACTAACGCTGCTTGATTAGGAAAGAAAGCACCTGCAAATAATACATAAATTGGTATTCTAGCACCACAAGACATAAACGGTACTAGTATTGCTGTTAATTTTTTTTGCTTTTCATTTTCTAAAGTACGAGTTGCATAAATACCTGGTACATTACAACCAAATCCTAACATAAATGCAATAAAGCTTTTTCCACTCAAATGAAATAAATCCATAAATCGATCTAATAAATATGCAATTCGAGCCATATAACCACTTTCTTCTAATATAGTCAAAACAAAATATAAAATAGTCATTAATGGAATAAAAGTTAATACACCTCCAACTCCCGCTATTATTCCATCTAAAAGGAAATGTTGAATAAAATCAGGAAAACCAGCAATCATAAAACTTACATATTTCATTAACATTGAATTTATCATATAGGATATAAAAGAATTCCAGGGAGCACTAATTTTAAAAATCAAACAAATTAGATAACTCATCATTATGAAAAAAATTATGATTCCTAAAACTGGATGTAATAGGATATTATCTATTTTATCAGTAACCTTATAACGATTACTATTTTTTTGATTTACAAATACCATTAAATCTTCAATTATTTCATAATATTGATTTTTATATTCTAAAAAAGGTTTATATAGTTGATG
>JARHZK010000036.1 GCA_029258245.1 Longicatena sp.
CGAATTATGATCATTCTTTTTTTAGCATCTTATACACCATGGAACGTATTACTTATTTCTGTTTCTATAGGCATGATTACAACAACCTTACTTTATATGTACCATCTTTATCATGCTTTTAAAAAAAATTAAAATAATTTATTTTTTGAATTTATTTCTTTTTTCACGATATAAAAATCATTCTTTAGCCATAAACATAAAAAAACATCTTCCGCTTTTTCTACTCCTTCTCTATTTAAATTTTGCAAAAGCCATTCTTGATCACGATGTATATCTGATAATGCACGTTGGTTAATAATCCCATCACTAATTAAAGGACTTGGATATTTTACTTTGCAATCTTTTTTGGGCAAAATACTTAATTGTCCATTATTTTCTAATATAGCAAATGCAACTTCATCTGGTGAACACAAATCATGAGATCGAATTTGGCTCATCAAATCATCAATATTATAACGATTATTTCTCATTTTTTCCTGATTAATATGTCCATTATGAATTAAAATAACACTTTTCCCATCAAAAATATCACGTATCTTTTTACTTTTTAATAAAATCCAACTAATTATAATTTGCATAATTACTAATGTAAAAATAGGTATTAACGATTTTAAAATTGTTTCATGTGGTTCAGATATAGATATTGCTAGCAACTCACTCATAACCAAATAGATCACAATATCAAACACAGATAATTCTCCTACTTCTCGTTTCCCCATGATTCGTAACGCAAAAATACTCACAAAATATACAGCTAAACATTTGATAACCAACATGATATATTCCATTGTTTTTATTCCTCCTTGCATAGTTAAATAGTTGTAAACATATATTATGGTGAGGTGACTATAAATGAAAAACAAACTTAATATATATCTTGAAACCATTATTTTATTATGTTTGTGTATACTTTTATTTTCTCTTTTTTTCTCAACATTATACTATTTCAATATAATTTCATCAAATAAAATCCATATATATATTTGGATACTATCTATTTTCGCATACAGTATCGCTGGTTTTTATCTAGGATCTCGTCAAACAAAAAAAGCGCTTTATAGCGCTATATACTTAGTTTTGTGCTTTAGCTTTTTTTCACTAATATTTCAACATTCTAATATGTATGACTATATAGATTTATTATCTAAAAACATTAGTTTTATTCTTACATGTATGATTGTACATGTTAAAAAATCAAAAACTACAATTTAAATAATCCTTCATCAAAAACATAGCCTAAATGACGATATGCTTTTTCCGTCACTATACGTCCTCTAGGTGTACGATTAATAAATCCAATTTGAAGTAAATATGGTTCGTATACATCTTCCAAAGTCATTGATTCTTCACCTATACTACTAGCTAACGCTTCTAATCCAACAGGACCTCCTTTGAATCTTTCAATGATTCCTTTTAAATATTTATGATCAACATTATCCAATCCTAAATTATCAACTTTCAATCGATCTAATGCTGTACATGCAATTTCTTTACTAATAATTCCATCATTCATCACTTGTGCAAAATCTCTAACTCTTCTAAACAAGCGATTGGCAATACGTGGTGTTCCTCTTGATCGTAATGCAATTTCTAGTACAGCCTCTTCATTAATATCTGTATTCATAACTCTACTTGTTCGATAAATAATTTGTTGAAGTTCATCTAATGAATAAAATTCTAATTGTGAAACAATACCAAAACGATCTCTTAATGGAGCAGTTAAATCACCTGCTCTAGTAGTAGCACCAACAAGAGTAAACGGAGGTAAATCTAGCCGTATAGATCTAGTTGTACTAGAATCTTTTCCAACAACAATATCTAAGCAATAATCTTCCATTGCAGGGTATAAAACTTCTTCTACTTGTTTAGGAAGACGATGTATCTCGTCTATAAACAACACATCTCCTGGTTCAAGAGTAGATAATATTGCAGCTAAATCACCACTTTTTTCAATTGAAGGACCACTTGTAGTTTTTATTTTTCCTCCCATTTCATTAGCAATAATATAAGATAATGTTGTCTTTCCTAATCCTGGAGGACCATACAATAAAACATGATCCAGTGCTTCATTACGTTGCTTTGCCGCCTGAATAAAAATGGATAAATTACTTTTTAATTGCGATTGTCCTATATAATCATTTAATGATGATGGACGAAGTGAATCTTCTTCCTCTATTGTTTGTAATTCATTTGAAAGTATTCGTTCCATGAATTATACACCCTTTCTCTTTGCTAAAATCGTTAATGCCTTGCGAATATATTGATCTGTTGTAGCACCTTCTATTTCTAGCAATTCTTTTTTTAAACTTTGAATCTCTAAGCTCTTATATCCTAATGATTTTAATGCCTCTATTGCATCAGCTAATTGTTGATTTTCTTTTGTTTCAACTTCTGTAATCTCTTCTACAAGCTTTCCTTTTAAATCTAATACAATTTGACTAGCTGTTTTAGCCCCTATTCCAGGCAATGCTTTTAAGCGTTTAATATCATTATTTTCAATAGCCATAATCATATCTTTACATGGACATGATGCAAGCATACTCAACGCTGTTTTAGGTCCAACACCTTTCACACTAATTAATTGTAAAAACAAATCATGCTCTTCAATTGTTGGAAACCCAAATAAGGTTATAGCGTCTTCCCGAACATGCTGATAAGTAAATAAAGTTATTTCTTTATTTAGAGCTACTGATTGAGGGTTTGATAAATATATTCGATATCCGATCCCGTTATTCTCAAGAATGAGCGAATCATGATTATAACTGCAGACACTTCCTTTTATAAAAGCTATCATAGTACCTCCTAATTCACATATTTTATTAATATATCTATACTATTTTATCATGTAACACAAATAAAAAAAAGGAATTGTTTAAAATCCTTTTTTATTAAAGTTCAATTTCTAATGATACAGGACAATGATCTGATCCATAAATATCTTTATGAATTTTAGCCTCTTTTATTTTTTCTTTAGCATCTTCACTAACTAAAAAATAATCAATTCTCCATCCTGCATTTTTTTCTCTAGCTTTAAAGCGATAACTCCACCAAGAATATGCTCCTTCAACACTTGGATATAAATAACGATAAGAATCAATAAATCCACTTTCCTGTAATAATGTCATTTTTTCTCTTTCTTCATCTGTAAATCCCGCATTACGTCTATTTGTCTTTGGATTTTTTAAATCAATCTCTTTATGTGCCACATTTAAATCTCCGCAAACAATAACTGTTTTCTTCTCTTTTAATTTATTCAAATAGACTCTAAAATCATCTTCCCAATTCATACGATAATCTAGGCGTAATAATTTTTCTTTTGAATTTGGTGTATACACACATACAAAATAAAAATTTTCATATTCACATGTGATCATTCTTCCTTCATGATCATGTTCATCAATCCCCATTCCGTAAAAAACCTGTATTGGCTCCTTTTTAGTGAATACCAATGTCCCGCTATATCCTTTTTTATCTGCACTATTCATATATTGATAATACCCTGAAGCATCTATTTCTAATTGTCCTGATTGCATTTTTGTTTCTTGAATACAAAAAACATCAGCATCTACTTCATTAAAAAAATTCATAAATCCCTTAGTCATACAAGCTCTTATTCCGTTCACATTCCATGATACTAACTTCATACTTAAATTATCCTCCTGTTTTTTTATATCATACCGAAATATTTAAAAATTTGCTACTTAAATACCTAAATTTAGTCATCTATAAAAAGAAAAAATGTACCTATAAAAGGCACACATTTTCATTTCAATTCTTCAATATAGACGCGACATACTTATATTAAAATTTCATTATTCCATAAATTCAAATTCAATTTTACAAATAACAACAGTATCTCCATCTACACAACCTGCATCACGCAATGCTTGATCAATACCCATTTTACGCATTTTACGAGCAAAACGCATGAAATCTTCGTCATTATCCAATTTGCTCATTTTAAAGCTTCTTTCGATTTCGTCACCATAAACTTCCCATTCTCCATTTCCTAAATTACGAATTTCAAATGGTGCTTTCTCAGGCTCAAATTTATATAACACGCCTTCCGCTTCATTATCAACATCCTCATCATTAAATAAGGGAAATGCCGGAGTTGTTTCAAGCAAATCAGCAGCTCTATATAGCACAGGATCCAAACCTTCTGCAATAATCGTTGTAGTTTCGAATATTTCTACATCTGGATATGCTTCTTTAAAACGTTTTAAATTATTTGGTGCTTCCTCTAAATCCATTTTATTTGCTAAAACAATTTGTGGTCTTTCAAGCAACCGATACTCATAATTTCCTAATTCTTCATTAATAATACGATAATCTTCTACAGGATCTCTTCCATCATTACTTCCCATATCAATTACATGTATAATGACACGACAACGTTCAATATGACGCAAAAACTGATGACCTAACCCCTTACCTTCGCTTGCACCTTCTATAAGTCCTGGTAAATCAGCCATTACAAAACTTCTTCCATCTGGAACTTGCACCATCCCAAGGTTTGGTGCAATTGTAGTAAAATGATACTCTGCAATTTCTGGTTTTGCTCTAGATACAACTGATAGCAATGTAGACTTACCAACAGATGGGAATCCAACCAAACCAACATCAGCTAATACTTTAAGTTCAACTTGTACATCAAATTCTTCTCCTGGAGCCCCTAATTCAGAATATTGCGGAGCGGTATTTTTACTAGATTTAAAGTGAAAGTTACCTCTTCCCTTTTTTCCACCTTTAGCAATAATTTCTCTTTGACCTTTATGTGTTAAATCAGCTATAATACGTCCAGTTTTAGCATCTTTTACAATAGTTCCTAAAGGAACTTTGACAATTGCATCAGCCCCTCTTGCTCCATGCATCTTCTTTGTTTTTCCTTTTCCACCAGGCTCCGCATTTATTTTTAGATTATAGCGTAAATCTAATAATGTTGTTCTTCCTTCATCAACAGCAAAAACAACATTACCTCCATCGCCACCGTCGCCACCACTTGGGCCACCATATGCTACATATTTTTCTCTACGAAAAGCAACGATTCCATCGCCACCTTTACCAGCTTTTACATGAACTTTAACGCGATCGACAAACATTGTTGCACCTCCTTTGTATACCAAAAATAAAATCCCCTTTGTGGGGATTTTATTATGCTTGTGGGTAAACAGATACTTTCTTTTTATCTTTACCTAAACGTTCAAATTTAACAATACCATTCACCTTAGCAAATAGCGTATCATCTCCACCTTTACCAACGTTAGTACCTGGGTGAATTTTTGTTCCACGCTGACGATAAATAATTGAACCTGCATGGCAGTATTGTCCATCAGCTAATTTTGCTCCTAAACGTTTAGATTCAGAATCACGACCATTCTTAGTAGAACCTACACCTTTTTTAGACGCAAATAATTGGATATCTAATACGAATTTCATACTCACACCTCCTGATCACATATTGTAATGTATTTATGATAATTTTCTTCGAGAGTTTTCAATTGAATCACCAATACATCCATAAGCAATTCAGCTGTTTTATCTCTTTTTTTTAATCTAATTTCAACATATGCTTCCTTCATAATAAGGTCACACACATCTTGTCCTGTCAACTGATCTAAAGCATTTAACATTCCAACTGAAATTGAGCTTACACCAGCACAAACTAAATCTTGTCCATTTTCCGCATATTCTGCATGGTCATGAATCAAAATATTATCAATTGTCCCATTATGTCTTTTAACCTCGACATTGACCATATTATTAAGCCTCAATTGATTCGATAGTTAATTTAGTATATGGTTGACGATGTCCCTGTTTACGGTGGGAACTTCCTTTTTTAGCTTTGTATTTGTAAACAATAATTTTTTTTGCTTTTCCTTGTTTTTCAACTTTAGCAGTAACTTTAACACCTTTTACGTATGGAGTACCAACACGTAATGCGCGGTTGCAATAAGCTACAACTTTATCAAATTCTACTGTTTCTCCTTCAGCTACATTTAATTTTTCAACAAAAATTGTTGAACCTTCTTCTACACGGATTTGTTTTCCGCCTGTTTCAATAATTGCGTACATAATCGCACCTCCTTCATTTTAAGACTCGCCACACAAGGTGATGATTTCATACTTAAACCTTGTTTTGAGCGGTTGTAAATCCAAAAGAGGACATACAACATAGTTATATTATCATAACGTTTATTTTTTTACAAGTTAATTTTAATTTTTTTATTCAATTTCTGAATTGAAAAAGTAATTTCCAGTTCTATAGGAAAAAAATTGAAATTAGTCTTTCAATAACTTCTAGTGGAAATTACTCATACAATAAACTATTATTTGTTTGATGATGATAAATCCTATAAGTG
>JARHZK010000037.1 GCA_029258245.1 Longicatena sp.
AAAATCATTCATCTGTTACAACCTCTATTTGCTTTAATTCAGTCTTACAACTACAATAATCTTTAAATTAGACCATCACAGATCATGTGTGTTTGTTCGGAATCTTTTCGCTATTTCTGATATTTCATCATAAAAAATTTCAAGATTATATTTAACTACATCGGATTGTTGATAGCTGCTTGTGCTGCTGCAAGTCTTGCAATTGGCACACGGTATGGACTACATGATACATATGTTAATCCCATCTTATGACAGAATTCAATAGATGTTGGATCTCCACCATGTTCTCCACAAATACCTAATTTAATATTTGGACGTGTGCTTCGTCCTCCTTCTACAGCAAGTTTGATTAATTTACCTACACCTTTTTGGTCAACTCTTGCGAATGGGTCTTGTTCATAAATTTTCTTTTCATAGTAATCATTTAAGAATCCACCAGCATCATCACGTGAGAATCCAAATGTCATTTGTGTTAAATCGTTTGTACCAAAACTGAAGAATTCTGCTTCTTCGGCAATTTCGTCTGCAAGTAATGCTGCACGTGGAATTTCAATCATGGTACCTACATGATATTTCAATTCTACGTTTTCTCTTTCAATAATTTCATTAGCTACACGTACAACAACGTCTTTTACATATTTTAATTCTGCTTTATCTCCAACTAATGGAATCATAATTTCTGGTTCAATCTTCCAATCTGGATGTTGTTTATTTACATTAATAGCTGCTTCAATCACCGCTGTTGTTTGCATTTCAGCGATTTCTGGATAAGAAATTGCTAAACGACATCCACGATGTCCCATCATTGGATTGAATTCGTGTAATCCTGAAATTACTGTTTTTAAATCATCTAATGCAATATGCATTTGTTGTGCTAATTGTGCAATATCATAGGAACTTGTTGGTAAGAATTCGTGTAAAGGTGGATCTAAATAACGAATTGTTACTGGTAATCCTTGCATTGCTTCATAAATTCCTTCAAAGTCGCTTCGTTGCATTGGTAACAATTTGGCAAGTGCTTTTCTTCGTTGTCCTTCGGTTTTAGAAACAATCATTTCACGTACTGCTTTAATACGGTCTCCTTCAAAGAACATATGTTCGGTACGT
>JARHZK010000106.1 GCA_029258245.1 Longicatena sp.
AAAAAACAATAAAAAAGGAAAAACGTTAGTGAAACGTTTTGAGCTAAATCAAATGGAGAGTTTGATCCTGGCTCAGGATGAACGCTGGCGGCATGCCTAATACATGCAAGTCGAACGGAGCGACTAGGAAGCTTGCTTCCAAAGAAGCTCAGTGGCGAACGGGTGAGTAACACGTAGGTAACCTGCCCATGTGCCCGGGATAACTGCTGGAAACGGTAGCTAAAACCGGATAGGCGCGAGGATCGCATGATTGTCGCGTTAAAGCACCTAAGGGTGTGAACATGGATGGACCTGCGGCGCATTAGCTAGTTGGTGAGGTAACGGCCCACCAAGGCGATGATGCGTAGCCGACCTGAGAGGGTGAACGGCCACATTGGGACTGAGACACGGCCCAAACTCCTACGGGAGGCAGCAGTAGGGAATTTTCGTCAATGGGGGGAACCCTGAACGAGCAATGCCGCGTGCGTGAAGAAGGCCTTCGGGTCGTAAAGCGCTGTTGTAAGTGAAGAACGGCCGATATAGGGAATGATATCGGAGTGACGGTAGCTTACCAGAAAGCCACGGCTAACTACGTGCCAGCAGCCGCGGTAATACGTAGGTGGCGAGCGTTATCCGGAATTATTGGGCGTAAAGGGTGCGTAGGTGGCACGCTAAGTCCGAAGTAAAAGGCAATAGCTCAACTATTGTAGGCTTTGGAAACTGGCGAGCTAGAGTGCAGAAGAGGGCGATGGAATTCCATGTGTAGCGGTAAAATGCGTAGATATATGGAGGAACACCAGTGGCGAAGGCGGTCGCCTGGTCTGTAACTGACACTGAGGCACGAAAGCGTGGGGAGCAAATAGGATTAGATACCCTAGTAGTCCACGCCGTAAACGATGAGAACTAAGTGTTGGGGAAACTCAGTGCTGCAGTTAACGCAATAAGTTCTCCGCCTGGGGAGTATGCACGCAAGTGTGAAACTCAAAGGAATTGACGGGGGCCCGCACAAGCGGTGGAGTATGTGGTTTAATTCGAAGCAACGCGAAGAACCTTACCAGGCCTTGACATGGATATAAATGTTCTAGAGATAGAAAGATAGCTATATATCACACAGGTGGTGCATGGTTGTCGTCAGCTCGTGTCGTGAGATGTTGGGTTAAGTCCCGCAACGAGCGCAACCCTTGTCGCATGTTACCAGCATTGAGTTGGGGACTCATGCGAGACTGCCGGTGACAAACCGGAGGAAGGTGGGGATGACGTCAAATCATCATGCCCCTTATGGCCTGGGCTACACACGTACTACAATGGCGACCACAAAGAGCAGCGAGACCGCGAGGTCAAGCGAATCTCATAAAGGCCGTCTCAGTTCGGATTGGAGTCTGCAACTCGACTCCATGAAGTCGGAATCGCTAGTAATCGCAGATCAGCATGCTGCGGTGAATACGTTCTCGGGCCTTGTACACACCGCCCGTCAAACCATGGGAGTTGGTAATACCCGAAGCCGGTGGCATAACCGAAAGGAGTGAGCCGTCGAAGGTAGGACTGATGACTGGGGTTAAGTCGTAACAAGGTATCCCTACGGGAACGTGGGGATGGATCACCTCCTTTCTAAGGAGAAAGTACAAAAAAGGGTTTCTTGTTTGGTTTTGGAAGACCAAGAGCTTCCAGAAGACGATCTTTGAAAACTGAATAACAGAAAAGACATAACAGAAGGTCTAAAACGAAAGTTGTAGATAAAGAAGTATTCACGAGTTAAGTTAAACAAAACAGAAAACTCAAGCAAACCGAAAGCAAAAACACGAAAAAGTGATTAAGTAAGTAAGGGCGTACGGTGGATGCCTAGGCACTTGAAACTGAAGAAGGACGCAACAAACGGCGAAACGCGACGGGGAGTGGTACGTACACGAAGATCCGTCGATATCCGAATGGGGGAACCCGGCATGCGTAATAGCATGTCATCCGTGGATGAACACATAGTCCATGCGAGAGGTACCCGGAGAACTGAAACATCTAAGTACCCGGAGGAAAAGAAAACAAAAGTGATTCCCGAAGTAGCGGCGAGCGAAATGGGAGGAGCCCAAACCGATCCTTGGATCGGGGTAGTAGGACCACGATATGGCAAGAGAGGAGATAGGAGAACGGCATTGAAAGGCCGACCGCAGGGGGTGCAAGTCCCGTATCCGAAATTTACTTGAAGCCTAGTGGGATCCTGAGTACGGCGAGACACGAGAAATCTTGTCGGAAGCAGGCGGGACCATCCGTCAAGGCTAAATATAAACAAGTGACCGATAGCGAACCAGTACCGTGAGGGAAAGGTGAAAAGAACCGCGGGAGCGGAGTGAAAGAGAACCTGAAACCGTATGCCTACAAGAAGTCAGAGCCCGTTAAAGGGTGATGGCGTGCCTTTTGTAGAATGAACCGGCGAGTTATGTTATCGTGCGAGGTTAAGTAGGAGATACGGAGCCGAAGCGAAAGCGAGTCTTAATAGGGCGGAAGTACGATGACATAGACCCGAAACCGTGTGATCTAGCCATGGCCAGGTTGAAGTTCAGGTGAAACTGAATGGAGGACCGAACCGACCACCGTTGAAAAGTTGGCGGATGAGCTGTGGCTAGGGGAGAAATTCCAATCGAACACGGATATAGCTGGTTCTCCCCGAAATAGCTTTAGGGCTAGCGTCGAGAGGAGAGACATGTGGAGGTAGAGCACTGAATGTACGATGGCCCCATCCCGGGGTACTGAGTATAATCAAACTCCGAATGCCATATGTCATGCTCGGCAGTCAGACTGTGGGTGATAAGGTCCATGGTCGAGAGGGAAACAGCCCAGACCGCCAGTTAAGGTCCCAAAATGTATGCTAAGTGGAAAAGGATGTGGGGATGCACAGACAACTAGGAGGTTGGCTCAGAAGCAGCCACCCTTCAAAGAGTGCGTAACAGCTCACTAGTCGAGTGACCCTGCGCCGAAAATGTACCGGGGCTAAGCATACTACCGAAACTGCGGATTTGTATAGAATACAAGTGGTAGGGGAGCGTTGCATGCACGTAGAAGCCATATCGAGAGGAATGGTGGAGAGCATGGAAGTGAGAATGCCGGTGTGAGTAGCGAGATGTAGGTGAGAATCCTACACACCGATAGCCCAAGGATTCCAGGGGAAGGTTCGTCCGCCCTGGGTAAGTCGGGACCTAACGCGAGGCCGAAAGGCGTAGTGGATGGAAAACAGGCAGATATTCCTGTACCCGCGATATGAGCGAAGGAATGACGGAGAAGGCTAGTATGACCCACTTAATGGATTGTGGGCGAAGCGAGATAGCAGGGCGCCAGTGAAATGCGGCGCCGGGATGCAAGACGTGAAAGGTAAGCGAACGACTGCGGTCAAGTAGCGAAGCATATGAAGCCAGCTTCCAGGAAAAGTTTCTAGTAATGATATAGCGGCCCGTACCAAAACCGACACAGGTGGGCAAGGAGAGAATCCTGAGGTGAGCGAGAGAACTGTTGCCAAGGAACTCGGCAAAAAGACTCCGTAAGTTAGCGAGAAGGAGTGCTTATGTAAAAGTAAGCCGCAGTGAAGAGGCCCAAGCGACTGTTTAACTAAAACACAGCTCTCTGCAAAGTCGCAAGACGAAGTATAGGGGGTGACGCCTGCCCGGTGCTGGAAGGTTAAGAGGATTTGTCAGCGAAAGCGAAGCAATGAATTGAAGCCCCAGTGAACGGCGGCCGTAACTATAACGGTCCTAAGGTAGCGAAATTCCTTGTCAGGTAAGTTCTGACCCGCACGAAAGGCGTAACGATTTGGGCGCTGTCTCGGCAGCAGACTCGGTGAAATCTTAGTACCTGTGAAAATGCAGGTTACCCGCAACTAGACGGAAAGACCCCATGGAGCTTTACTGTAGCCTGATATTGAGTTTCGGTTAGAGATGTACAGGATAGGTGGGAGACGAAGAGACGCGTACGCCAGTATGCGAGGAGTCGCTGTTGGGATACCACTCTTGTCTGATTGGGATTCTAACCCGCGTCCATGAACTGGGCGGGGGACAGTGTCAGGTGGGCAGTTTGACTGGGGCGGTCGCCTCCCAAAGAGTAACGGAGGCGCCCAAAGGTACGCTCAGATTGGATGGAAATCAATCGACGAGTGCAAATGCAGAAGCGTGCTTGACTGCGAGACAAACAGGTCGAGCAGGGACGAAAGTCGGGATTAGTGATCCGGCGGTGCCGAATGGAAGGGCCGTCGCTCAACGGATAAAAGCTACCCTGGGGATAACAGGCTGATCTCGCCCAAGAGTTCACATCGACGGCGAGGTTTGGCACCTCGATGTCGGCTCATCGCATCCTGGAGCTGGATTCGGTTCCAAGGGTTGGGCTGTCCGCCCATTAAAGCGGTACGCGAGCTGGGTTCAGAACGTCGTGAGACAGTTCGGTCCCTATCTGTTGTGGGCGAAGGAGATTTGAGGAGAGCTGTCCTTAGTACGAGAGGACCGGGATGGACCTACCACTGGTGTATCGGTTGTTCCGCCAGGAGCATGGCCGGGTAGCTAAGTAGGGAAGGGATAAGCGCTGAAAGCATCTAAGCGCGAAGCCTACTCCGAGATGAGATCTCCCATTCGCAAGAAGTAAGACCCCTTGAAGACGACGAGGTAGATAGGTCAGGGATGGAAGCGTAGCGATACGCGGAGTTGACTGATACTAATAGGTCGAGGACTTAATCACAAGTTATGGAAGTCTGTTGTTCAGTTTTGAGGGATGGTCCTCAAAAACGATCTGGTGACGATGGCGAAGTGGACACACCTGTTCTCATTCCGAACACAGAAGTTAAGCACTTCAGCGGCGACAATATCTAGGCGCGCCCTAGTGAAGATAGCACGTTGCCGGGTTTCTTACCTGCTCAGTTGGGCAGGTTTTTTTATGTAATAACTAGCTATTTGAGGTTATATGTGATATATTTAATATTGATTATTTTAGAAAGTTGATAAGTGGTGATGAATATGACAAAAAGAGTTTTATTGGGATTATCAGGCGGTGTTGATTCAGCAGTTGCTGCATATATTTTGAAAGAACAAGGATATGATGTTACATGTGCTTTCATGAGAAATTGGGATTCATTTGCAAATAATGATATCATGGGTAATCCTACTATTCAAAATGATGTATGTCCTCAGGAACAAGACTACATGGACGCTAAAGCTGTAGCGGAAAAATTGGGATTACCTTTATTGAGAGTTGATTTTGTTAAAGAATATTGGGACGATGTATTTACGTACTTTTTAGATGAATATCGCAAGGGGAGAACACCTAATCCTGATATTTTATGTAATAAATATATTAAGTTTAATGCATTTGTTAGATATGGTAAAAAATTAGGATTTGATACAGTGGCAACTGGTCATTATGCGCAAATAAAAAAAGATGAGACATATACTAAATTATTGAGAGGAGCAGATAATAATAAAGATCAAACATATTTTTTATGTCAAGTTCCACAAGAAGCAATTGCTCACTCTTTATTTCCAATAGGGAATTTACAAAAATCACAGGTGCGAGATATTGCAAGTAAATTAGAATTAGATAGTGTATCATCTAAAAAAGATTCAACAGGAATCTGTTTTATTGGAGAACGCAATTTTAAAGAATTTCTTCAAAATTATATTCCCAATAAAGATGGTGATATTGTAGATATTCATTCATTGGATATAATTGGACGACATAATGGTGTAATGTATTATACAATTGGTCAGAGAAAAGGATTGGGCATTGGTGGGAATAAAGGTCCTTGGTTTGTTGTTGGTAAAGATGTTCAAAAAAATATTTTATATGTAACAAATGGTAGTGAGGATGAATGGCTTTTCTCAACAAGTTGTATTGTTTCTGGTGTGAATTGGTTACGACCTGACAAGCCAACGGATAGTTATACATGTACTGCTAAATTTAGATATCGCCAACAAGATCATGATGTAGTTTTACATTTTATAGATGATTCAACTGTTTTGCTAACATATGAACAAGGTGTATCAAGTGTTACTTGTGGTCAAGAGGCAGTATTTTATGATCATGAAGAATGCTTAGGTGGTGGAGTAATAGAAGAAGTCTTCAGTAATGGAATTAGTATGGATGCTAAAATAAAGGATCATGTGAATCGTGGAAACGAATAGTGAGGTATATTTGTCAAAGAAGCGGTTTACGCTTCTTTTAGCTTTATATTTTATTGTTTACCTATTATTTATTCCAAATTTTTTAAAACATATTACACTACTACTAAATCCTCATGCCACTATTGTAAATTTATATGTATCTTTTTTTATCCATATTATCTTTTTATGTATATGTATATATGTTTCGAAACCTGTATGGATAAATTCTATTCATGCGATACGTAATAATAAATTAAATTGTATAAAATGTTTTCTAAAATATACAATTTTTATAGTTGTTCTAAATGCATTTTTAGGATTGATTCTTAGCTTTTTTACAAAAACTTCTACAAGTGAAAATCAAATTGCAATTGCTGAAAATGCTAGAATTGCACCAATATTTATTTGCTTTATAAGTGGTATTTTTGCGCCTATTTTAGAGGAAACGATTTTTAGGGGTGGTGTTTTTTGCTTTTTTAGACAGCGGCATAGTTATTTTATATCAATGTTAATTAGTTCTTTTTTATTTGGCTTTATTCATGTAATGGAATCTTTATTTACAGGTAACTTTAATGATTTAGTTTATCTATTTTTGTATATGGGATTAGGAATGGTATTATCAAAATCTTATGAAAAAACTCATTCGTTACTAGTAAGTATTGGTGTGCATATGGGAAATAATTTTTTAGGTTTAATTGGATTATTTTTATCACTTTAAGACTGGAGGTCTTTTATGGAAGATGAACTTATTATTAAGGCAAAACCTTTGCAAGAAATATTTTATAATAAATTAAATGGTTATGGAGTTTTTAAATTTAAATCATACGATGCAGAAGAAAAGAAGTTTATTGCGACAGGTTCTTTCAACGAGTTAGATTTTGATTATGTATATTGTTTATCTGGAAAATATATTGATCATCCAAAATTTGGTATACAATTTCAAGTTTCTTCTTGTCAAAAAGCGATTCCATCAGATGATGAAAGTTTAATACGTTTTTTTTCCAGTGATTTGTTTCCAGGAATAGGGAAGCAAACAGCTATTGCATTAGTCAAAACATTAGGAAATAAAACAGTTGAACTTATACGTAATGATTCTAATGTTTTATTTAAAGTTCCAGCATTAACAGAGAAAAGAAGAGGGGCTATTCTTAAAGGAATTAAAGAATATGTGGAAGAAGATGAGGCAACGTTTTTCTTTACGCAATATGGTATTAGTGCAAAAAATATAAAAAAAATTGAATATAAATATGGTTCAGAAGCAATTGAGCTGATAAAAGAAAATCCATACCGTATTATTGAAGACATTGATGGAATTGGTTTCAAAATAGCAGATAAATTAGCAAAGTCCTTGAATTTTGATTTAAATCATCCATATCGTATTAAAGCAGCAGTATTATCAGCTATTTCAGAATTGAATATGAAGACTGGCGATACATATGTAACCTATGAAGATTTAGAATTATTTTTAAGCAAGCAATTTTCATCTGTAAATTTAGATGAATATTTAAATAAATTAGAAGATGAATATCTTGTCATGAGAGAACAAAATCGTATTTATCATTATACACAATATGATAGTGAGATAGGAATTGCTTCTTTTTTGAAAAAATTTCCATACGAAAATCAAGATGATATTGACAAAAACGAATTAATACAAAAGATTGATGTATTACAACAAGAACTACATATTCAATATGATAAAAAGCAAATTGAAGCTATATTGAATTTTTTTTCGAATGCATTTTCAATTTTAACTGGAGGACCTGGAACAGGAAAAACAACTATTGTTCAAGGGGTTATTAAATTGTATAAAGAATATTATCCAATGGATCAAATTGCAATATGTGCCCCTACAGGAAGAGCGAGTAAGCGTTTAAGCGAATTATGTGATTGTAGTGCGACTACTATTCATAGTTTGTTACATTGGGACTTAGAAACAAATAAGTTTTTAATAAATGAAAAAGAGACATTAACATGCGATTTATTAATTATTGATGAATTTAGTATGGTAGATCAATGGTTATTTTATAATTTATTAAAAGCTTCGAAATTTGTAAAAAAAATTTTTATTATTGGTGATGAAAATCAATTACCTAGTGTAGGATGTGGTTGTGTATTGAAAGATTTGATTGATAGTCAAAAATTTGTGGTTACTAATTTATCAAAAATTTTTAGACAAGCCAAAGATAGTGATGTAATTACGTTGGCGCATGAAATCAAAAATGAAAATGTTACTATATTAGAATATGCAAGGGATATTGCTTTTTTTAGCGCATCCCAAATTGAAATAAAGAGTATAATATTAAAAATAGTTTCAAATGCATTGGATAAGGGCTATTCTGATGAAGATATTCAAGTACTTGCTCCACTATATGCTGGTGTTGCAGGAATTGATATTTTAAATAAGGAATTACAAAAGATAATGAATCCACAATCTTCATATAAAAGAGAAATTACAGTTGGATATCGCGTATTTCGAGAAGGGGATAAGATTTTACAACTAAAAAATCAACCAGATGACGGTGTATATAATGGAGATATTGGAAAAATAGTAGAAATTGTTTATGCAAATGGTACGGTGGATAAAAAGCAAAGAATAATAGTTGATTTTGATGATAATTATGTAGAGTATAGTGGGGAACAATTATTTAATATTACACATGCATTTTGTATATCGATTCATAAATCTCAAGGAAGTGAATATCCTATTGTTATTCTTCCAATTATTAGACAGTATTCATATATATTAAGTAAGAGATTGATTTATACAGCTATTACTAGAGCAAAAAAAAGTTTGGTATTATTAGGGGAGAAGGATGTTTTTTATGAAACAATATCAAAAAAGGATCAAGTTGAAAGAAAAAGTACTTTAAAAAATCATATTATTTCTATATTTTCTGAATGAAATCAAAAATAGTCCTCATACTATTTATGAAGGAGCTGATATAAATGAATAAATGTATGTTATCTATTGCAATGGGTTTTTTGATAGGCATGTATGTTGGATATACACAAGAAGATGAGATAAATGATTTATGCCATCAATCAAAAAAAACCAAAAAGAAAATAAAAAGAAATTACCATAAAGTCATGGATCAAATTTGCGATTATATGGATTTCGATTAACCCCATAATGGGGTTTTTGTTTTATGAACAAATTTATGAATATGATTATTAAGTGGTCAAAAAAATTAATACCTGTATTTATATGCACTATGTTAATTCTTTTTATTTTTCATATGTTAGCTTTAGACACGTGGATTAAAACAGTTTTTTATTCGTTAACTCCAGTTTTTTTAGGGGCTGTAATTGCAATTTTATTACAACCTATTATTAATCAGTTACATCATTATGTATCGTATAAAATGAGTGTTTATTTTGTTTATTTTGGATTTGTATTGATTATTTTGAGTGTTTTAATATTTGCCATACCTGAAATATATAAATATGGAAATTACATTATTGATATGTTTCCTACCTGGCTTGAACAAATTGAACTTATTTTTAAAAAGTATCAAATATCGTTTCAATATCAAGATTTAATAAATCAACCGTATATTAAAAATAGTTATAGTGTAGTTATACAATCAGCAAAAAATCTTTTAGAAAAAATTGGAGCATATGGTTTTGCGTATATAATTGCATTTTTTATATCGATTGATATGCCACATATAAAAAAAATATTGGAACATTATGAATTATGCAAATCAAAATATATTAAATTTTATCAAACGATTTCCAATATTATTTATCAATACATAAAAGGAACATTGATTGATATGTTGTTTATAATTTTTTCTGTAGGAATAACATTAAAATTGGCAAATTTTTCAAATCCGTGGTTCTATGCTATTTTATTATCTATATTAAATTTATTTCCTTATGTAGGTGCTACAATAGGTGTATTTTTTATTGGATTTGTCGCTTTGATACAGTATTCCTCATTTCCATGGCTCTTATTTATTGTTATATGGGGTATACAGCAAGTAGAGGCTAATATTGTACAACCATTTATATTTCACAGAACAATGCATATATATCCTTTGTTTATTTTTATTTTTATGTTTTTAGCCAATGCAATTTTTGGAGTTGTTGGAATTATATTGTCTCCTATATTGGCAGCATTTTTTCAAATTATTATTGGTAGTTATTTTCATGTTAAATCAAAAGATGCAATTGGTGTATGGGATGATTTGTGGGAAGATTTTGATGAAGTTATGAAGAAGGAAAATATTTAATAATAAAAAATGATGTATTTAAAATCTATGGCTTGATAAAAAAAAGATATTTTGTTATACTGTAAAAGAAGTAAAACGTGGAAGAAGAGGAGTACATTTTGAATGCAGCAAAGAGAGAAAACGGTTGGTGTAAGTTTTCGTGTATAAGGAATGGAAGGCTACTTTGGAGTTTTATCGCAAGACGTCGGCGTTAAAGATGATAAGTGAGGGTGCTCTATATATTTATAGGTATAGGGTGAACTAGGATGGTACCGCGTATAAATGTTTACGTTCCTGGATAGGAACGTTTTTTTATGTTTAGGAGGATAATATGAAAAATTTAACAGGTAATCAAATTCGTCAAATGTTCCTTGATTATTTCAAGAAAAACGGACATATGATCGAACCAGGAGCAAGTCTTGTTCCACATAATGATCCAACATTGTTATGGATTAATGCGGGAGTTGCTGCATTAAAAAAATATTTTGATGGAACTGTAAAGCCAGAGTGTCCAAGAATTGCGAATGCACAAAAATCT
>JARHZK010000112.1 GCA_029258245.1 Longicatena sp.
GTCTAACAATGTTATGTGGATGTGAAGAGAAGATGCCGAAAGTCGTTACCACGGTTTATCCAGTACAATACTTAGTAGAACGTATTGGAGGAGATAGTATTCAAAGTGAAATTATTAGTGAAAATACAATAATTCAAAGAGCACAAATAAAAAAAGATTATAAAAAAATAATGGAGGATGCAGATGCATTATTTTATATTGAGTCTTTAGAACCATATATGCAAATGTATATGGATGATTTTTGGAATGACTTAGATGTGGTGAATCTTGCGACAAAGAGTGCAATATATAAATTTCAGCGATATACTAGAATGGTTGTGAATAATGTAGAAGTCATGGTAGAAACGCCGTATTATGAAGGGGAGGCATTTAATATGGTTGAAACATATGATAATGATCCAATGTTATGGATGGATCCTGTTGCAATGACAAGTATGGCAAGTGATATTCGAGATTATTTGTCAACGAAGTATCCAGTATATAAAAAAATATTTGATGAAAATTATGATAAATTAGAAGTTGATTTAGCACGATTGGATGCAGAATTTCAAAATTTGAGTGATCAACATAAAAAAATTGCTTTTGTCTCTATGACACCAAGTTTTGGAAACTGGCAAAAGTCTTATGGAATTGAAGTATACCCAGTGATGATTTCAAAATTTGGAGCTTTGCCATCAAAAGCAAGACTAGATTTAATAAAGAAACGTATTTTAAAAGATCATGTTCAATATATGGCGATAGAATATAATTTACCAGAAGACATAAAAAAATTGCAAGAATCGTTGATTCAAGAACTAGGGTTGATTCCAATTGATTTGGATAATTTATCTAACATAGACGAAAAGGATAAAGAAAGTGGACAAGATTATTTATCAAGGATGTATCATAATTTGGAAACATTAAATTCTATTGCATCATAAAAGGTCGAATGACCTTTTTATGTTATTCTAATTAAGAAAAAGAGAAATGAAACAATAATAAATAGATGGAGGTTTGGAATGAAAAAATTATTATTAATAGATGGAAACTCAATGTTATTTCGAGCATATTATGCAACTGTATATGGGAGAATGATGACAACAAGTAATGGAATTCCAACAAATGCAGTTTTCGGATTTATAACTATGATGAATAAAGCGTTTGATATGATTAAGCCAGATATGGTATTAGTTGCATGGGATAGTGGGAAGCCCACTTTTCGACATGAAACATATAAAGAATACAAAGGAACACGAAAAAAATTAGATCCAGAATTAATTGTGCAGTTTCCTATTGTTAGAGAATTTTTAGATGCCTATGGAATTCAACGTTATGAACGTGAGGGTATTGAAGCAGATGATATTATTGGTTCTGTTGCAAAACAGCATCCAGAATTAGAAATACATATTTTATCGAGTGATCGAGATTTATTACAACTTATTGATTCAACAACAGACGTGTATTTGATGAAAAAAGGTATTAGTGAAATAGAAGTAATGGATCAAGAAAAATTAAAAGAAACAATGGGGATTGTTCCATCACAAGTGATTGATTTAAAATCTTTAATGGGAGATACTGCAGATAATATTCCTGGTGTTAAAGGAATTGGTGAAAAAACAGCATTAAAATTATTAGAAAAATACCAAACGGTTGATAATGTATATGATCATATTGATGAAATCAAGGGGAAATTAAAAGAAAAATTAGAAATAGATAAAGAAAAGGCGTTTTTATCTAAATATTTGGCTACAATTAAAACAGATGAAGAAATACCAGTACAAGTAGAAAATCTTAAATTAAAAGAACCTAATGAAGAATTATATGATTTCTTTGTAAAATATGAAATGACTCGGTTTGCGAAAAATGTGAAAAAACAGGATGAAGTAACACATAAAGGAACATATACAGTAGTATCTTGTGTATCGAAAGAAATGATGGATGGAAATGTTGTCTTATATGCAGATTACGATAATGAAAATTATTATGATGCAACATTGTATGGATTTGCGTTATCAAAAGGAGATATAACTGAGTATATTTCTTTAGAAAATGCAAAAAATGATGCAAAATTTTTAACTTTTCTAGCTAGTAAAAATAAAAAAATGGTTTATGATACAAAGAATTTTTATCACATTTGTCATAAATATGGAATTTCTTTTGCAGATATTGAATTTGATATTATGCTTGCGGCATTTTTGGTAGATGGCACAATTTCTGATTATGATAAATTAAAAGAAAAATATAATTTTGATCAAAGTATTACAAAAGAAGAAATTTATGGAAAAAAAGGAAAGTCGAAAGTCATTGATGAGGAACAACAAATAAAATATGCGATGATACAAGCAGAAAGTTTATATAATATTGTTAACGAATTAAAAATAGAATTAGAAAAAAATGAAATGATGGACTTATTTTATATGATTGAAATACCATTGGCAAAAGTTTTATATGAAATGGAACTTGAAGGCGTATGCTGTGATGCTGATACATTAAAATTAATTGCTGATGAAACGGAAAATAAGATCAATGAGTTAAGTAAACAAATATATGAGTTAGCAGGAATGGAGTTTAATATCAATTCTCCAAAACAATTAGCAACTATTTTATATGATGAATTAGGGCTTAAAACAGGGAAAAAACGTTCTACAGCAGCTGATGTTTTGGAAAAATTAATTCATGTACATCCGATTATTCCGTTATTATTAGAACATCGTAAATATCAAAAAATTTATAGTACATATGCAGTTGGATTAGCTAAACATATTCATTCGGATGGAAAAATTCATACAATTTTTAATCAAATACAAACACAAACAGGAAGATTATCCTCATCAGAGCCAAATTTACAAAATATTTCCGTCCGTAATGAAGAAGGGAAAGAAATTCGTAAAGCTTTTGTGGCAAGTAAAAATCATGTGCTATTATCAGCTGATTATTCACAAATCGAACTACGTATGCTTGCACATATGGCAAATGAAGAACAGATGATTGATGCATTTAATCATGGAATCGATATTCATACAAAAACAGCAATGCAAATTTTTGATGTTTTACATGATGATGTGGATGCAGATATGAGAAGAAGTGCAAAAACAGTTAATTTTGGAATTGTTTACGGACAAAGTGATTTTGGGCTAAGTGAACAATTAGGTATTTCTAGAAAAGAAGCACATAATTTTATTGAAAAATATTTTTCATCATATCCAAATATAAAAACATTTATGGATTCAACAATATCATTTTGCGAAGAGCATGGATATGTAAAAACACTTTATAATCGTAGAAGATATATTAAAGAAATTAAAGATAAAAATTATTCAATTCGAGAATTTGGAAAGCGTGCTGCAATGAATGCTCCTATTCAAGGGAGTGCAGCAGACTTGATTAAACTTGCGATGATTCGTATTCATGAAAGTATAAAAAATCAACATATGAAATCTAAAATGATTTTACAAATACATGATGAATTGATTTTTGATGTGTGTGATGATGAAGTTGATCAAATGATGCAAATTGTAAAAGAAGGAATGGAACATGTTGTGAAATTACAAGTACCACTAATTGCAGATGCTTGTATTGGAAAAACATGGTATGATGCAAAATAAGGATTAAGAATATGCCAGAATTACCAGAAGTTGAAACAGTAGTAAGAACATTAGAAAACCAATTAAAGAATATTCATATAGAAGATTGTCATGTGTACTGGGAGCGTATTATTGCATATCCTAGTAAAAGTGAATTTATTGCATATATAAAACATCGCGAAATTAAAGATTATCAAAGATATGGGAAATATTTAATTTTTGATTTAGGGGATTTTGTATGGATTGCACATTTACGTATGGAAGGAAAATTTTATATTCAAAATCCAAGCGATCCATATGATAAACATGTTCATGTGATTTTTGATCTTAGTGATGGAAGACAATTACGATATCATGATACAAGAAAATTTGGAAAAATGTATTTATATCACAAACAAAAAGATATACATCAATATTCTTGTTTTAAAAATATTGGCTTCGATGTGTTTGATGAACGATTGGATGAAACTTATTTATATCATAAGC
>JARHZK010000129.1 GCA_029258245.1 Longicatena sp.
GAGATGGTTACATGTGTAACTTAAATCATTTAATAAAGGAAGAAGATATAGAACAAACAAATCTTGTGAAAAACGTATATTGCAGATAGAAGATGGTGATATTGAAGAAAAGATTAATAGTAAATACTTTTAATATATAAAATATAGAGGAAAAGGAGTTTAGATAATGATAATTAAAAATAAATTAGGGATTAATAATTCTTTAATATTAGCAAGAGAAGAAGAACGAATAACAAAATTAAAGTGTAAACAATTATTTGATAGTAATGTTTTAAATCAATTAGAGGCTGGAACATTTCGTACATACAATTCATACACAAATATTTATTCGAAGATATATATGAATTTGCTGGAAAGATAAGAACTGAAAATATTTCTAAAGGCAATTTTAGATTAGCTCCAGTAATGTATTTAACCAGTACATTAGAAAATATTGACAAAATGCCTCAAAAAACATTTGATGAAATAGTTGAAAAATATGTTGAAATGAATATTGCTCATCCTTTTAGAGAGGGAAATGGAAGAGCTACAAGAATTTGGTTAGATTTAATATTAAGAAAAGAATTGGGACTCGTGATTGATTGGAGTAAAGTTGATAAAGAAGATTATCTATTAGCAATGGAACGTTCTCCAATTAAAGATATAGAAATAAAATATATTTTAAAAAAGGTATTAACAAGTGATATAAATAATAGGGAAATTTATATGAGAGGAATTGATTACAGTTATTATTTTGAAGGGTATATAAATTATAGTATTGAAGAATTGTGATGTGAATTTAGATGCATGGTATTATTGCCATGTTTTTTTATTTATTAGCAATGATAATCATAAATGAAGAAAGTCATTGTTTCCTTGTTATAATTTGTATTTATCTCTTGCTGTATTTCGCATTGTTTTGTTAAACCTAGATGTTCATAAAATGGATAATTGCAACTTGTATCTGTAAATAAATAAAATTCAGAAATGTTTTGAGATTTCATATAGTTAACCGCTGATTGGAATAATTTTCGTCCTATTCCTTGTCCTCGATTTTTTTTGTCAACGACAAAAAAGGCTAATTCGCCATTGTATTGTTTTCCACACATAGATAGTAGTTGCTGATCAATTCCTTCTATTCCATCAAATATTTTCAAAACCTTTCGTCCTTCTTTTAAACAGTAAAGGGATATAATAGAATTTATCCATTTTATTCGTAGATGTATTGGACATTTATGTTTTCGACTGTTCTTACCCATAATAATACCTACAGGAATATGATTGATTAGTGCAACTTTTGTAAAGGTTTGATTTGTAAGGCAACTATTTAGGTATAATTTTGCCATTTTTCTTGCAACTATTGGGGAACAGAATTTATCATAATTCCAAGTTTCACGTATGATATCTTCTAAGTACATTCTATCTGTTTCCTGATATTCTCGTAAAATTATTTCTTTCATCATTTTTTTGTATTCTCCTTTTCTTTTATTTATTGCTTATACTTTATAGCTATTGTTATAATAAACCATACAGTAACTGCATAGTCAAGGAGATTTGATGTTTATAAAAAATAGTACTTTATTTGAGATGCAGCCCTACATGAAATTAATGAAAAAACTTCACTGTGGTATGATAAAATTGGTTTGTCGAAGTCTGTTTATATAGAAAAAATGGGTATCGTTATTATAGTTATAAGCAGAGTACAGAATTAGAGACTATCTTAATGTTACGGGAATTAAATGTATCTATCGATATATCAAAAGGTTTACCTATTGAAAGAGTAATCGATGAAACAAAGAAATATCAATTATGTCGATTGCATGAGACTTCTTATGGTGCTATGATTTCTGTTGAAAATTTATATAAGGAAAACTTTGATAACTATAATGCTTTGTATATTGAAATGCCTTTTCCTATTTCAAAAAGAGGATTGCATTTGCAACCTGCTGGAACTTATCTTAGAACTTTTTGTAAAGGGAATTGGAATCAAATTCCTAATAAATATAAAGAGATTCTTTCCTATGCAGAAAAGAACGGTTTAATTTTATGTGATCATGCTTATGAAGCGGGTATTAATGAACTTGTTATTGATAATATAAATGATTATATAACACAGATTGAAATACCTGTTAAATCAGTAATAATAGGGGATTCTGTCTAAATATTCTGCTACTATAGAGCAGAGAAGTAAAAAAGATGGAGAGGATAGAAAAAGAGATTATCTAAAATATGATAAAAAGCACATAGATAATCTCTTTTTTTGAGTATAGTATTTTATTTTATTTTGATTAGAAAAGATAGGAACACGAATTTATAATAATTTAATTATTTTTTCTTTTATAAGAAAATAAAGCAATTGCTTTTATAATTATTTTTATTATTATGAACCCAATGATTCCTCCTAATACATTAGCTACTATGTCGTTTATATCAAAAAACCATGCTGGTGCTTGAAATATAGTGCTAAATGCAAATTGAAGTGTTTCTATTATTAATGTGAAAATAAAGCTTGATAATAGGGTGAATTTAAAATTAATTTTTTCTTTATATAGAGGATATAAAATTCCAAAGGGAATAAATAAAATAATATTTAATATAAATTGATCAAAAAGATAAAGTACATTTTTAAATAGTACTAAATTATAATAATCAAAACCTTTATAGAATTCTTGCATAAACTTTATTTCTGATGAATTTATAGGAAATGGAGTTAAAGTAACACCAATAACCATTGTCATATAAATAAATAATACTAATAATAGACATAATTTATAATTTGAATATTTTTTCTTTCTAAAATAAAATATATATCCAATAAAGAATAAAATAATACCTAATATGATTCCAGATAGATCATTTCCAAATAAAATACTCATACCTTCACCATAATCTAAATCCATATAATTCCTCCCTATGACACACAATTTTTACTTGTATAGTATATAGGAATAATTCAAAAAAGAAAAGTCTGTTTTAATTCATATAGTATTGTAGTTACATTTATGATAAAAGAATAGGTTTCTATTTTTGAAATGAATAGAAAATTTAATATTTAATGTTATACTTATAAGAGGTGATAATATGCAATTAGAGGATGCTTTAAATGATTATATTCATTATATAGATGTAGTAGAGAATAAATCTATCGCAACGGTTAAATCATATAAAAATGATTTAATAAAATATATGGATTATTTAGTAAAACAAAAGATAAAAAATGTAGAAGATGTTAGTTATCAAGATATTCAATTATTTATCGGTGAATTGAAAGACTTTGAAAAAAATAGCAGTATAAATCATATGATTACTTCTATCAAAATGTTTCATCAATACATATGTTTTACATATTCTAATATACAGAATCCTACACTTCATTTACGCAGTGTTAAAGCAGAAAAAAAATTACCTTTATATTTCAATGTAGCGGATATAGATAAACTTTTAGATTCGTTTGGGGATAATGACAAAGATATTTTTCATAAAGCATTATTAGAAGTATTATATGGTTGTGGTTTACGTGTGAGTGAACTTATCAATTTGAAAATAAATGATGTCCATTTAGATCAACATTTTCTTAAAGTAATTGGAAAAGGTGAAAAAGAAAGGATAGTTCCAATGCATGAAAAAAGTGTTCATGTATTAGAACAATATCTTAATTTAGTAAGAATCCAGTGGGAAAAGAAGAGGAGCCCATTTATCTTTTTAAATTCAAGGGGACAACATGTTTCTAGACAATATGTACATAATTTGATTAAAGATAAATTACATGAATTGAATTTAGATGAACGATTATCTGCACATAGTTTTCGTCATAGCTATGCAACTCATTTACTAGATGGAGGAGCTGATTTACGTGTTGTACAAGAGCTTTTAGGACATAGTGATATTTCAACAACTCAAATATATACGCATGTTCAAAACAAGCGTTTGAAGGAAGCATATAGTAGTTTTCATCCACGTTCTGATAAAAATAAATTATAGTTCCATATTGATTTTTTAAAACTAGAAAGAATATATTATATGTGGTAATATATCTTAAGCTTATGTTTTATTTTATATTATGTATAGGAGGATATGAAATATGAATTATCAATTAAAACATTTTGACACTCCTTTGTTGACGTTTGCAGTAATAGATGATTATGACGTACCAACTGTTGAAATCATATCTATAAATGAAGAAACAAAAACACTTTTGCCGTTAGATTTAGAATTATCTAATGAAGGATTGAGTCGTTGGATTAAGCGTAGAAATGTTCCTAAAAATCGAGCATATGTACAAAATCTATTGAATAAATTAGGATTAAGTATCAATAGGCCTATGAATATTATTCAAGTTTCATTAGGACTGTCATTAAATGATTGTTATTGGATTGTAGAGGATGGCTTTGAAGGTCAATTTGATGATTATAATTTATATGATAATAAATTCAATCGGGCTTTAGGATTAATTGCTTTTACTGGTTATGGAAGCAATAATAGAATGTCACTTGTTTCTTGCCCTGAGTTTACAACTAATGGAGCTCTACCAAAATGTTGGAGAAGAGATAAGGGAGTTGTTAAGCTCTATAAAGGCGGGACTGTAGGTGCATCAAATACTGGGAATGAGCCATATTCAGAATTCTATGCTTCAGAAATAGGGAAAATACTCGGAGTAAATATAATTGATTATCGATTGTCAAAATGGAAAAATATCATTTGCTCTACTTGTGAAATCTTCACTAGTAAAGAAATATCTTATTTACCAGTTGGCAATGTTGTTTGTTCTGGAGGGATAAAGGCTGTATATGCATATTATGAAAAATTAGGTACGGAATTTGTAAAAGCGTTTAAAGAAATGCTTGTATTTGATGCTATTATTTGTAATACAGACCGCCATTTTGGTAATTTTGGATTTCTTGTAGATAGTCATAGTAATACAATTATTGCTCCTGCTCCATTATTTGATCATGGAAATTCGCTATTTAATTTAGCAGGTAGAGATGATTTGCAATCTTATGAATCATTAAAAGAATATGCTGATAGGATGCTTCCAGCGGTATATGATAATTTTATCCAAACAGCAAAAGATGCTTTAACGCCTGAATTACATCAAGGTTTACGACGTTTATCAAACTTTAAATTAAAAAAACATTCTCATTATAATTTGGATGATAGCCGTTTAAAAAAGATAGAAAAAATCGTGCAAGAAAGAGCAAAAAGTATTCTTGAAGGATAAGATTCTTTAATTTTTTGAATTGATAATTCATTCAAGTAGTAATAAAATAGGATATGTGATAAAATGTATAAGGTTATAAAGGAGTAGATGATATGAGCAATTGTAGTAGTTGCCCAAGTCATGGTACTTGTGGCAAATCAGAAAGTACATGTGGTATAAAAAATAATGAAAAAAACAAAATTAAACATGTAATTGGTGTTATGAGCGGTAAAGGTGGAGTAGGGAAAAGTTCTATGAGCGTTTTACTTGCTAAAGAATTAAGACGTAGAGGGTATAGCGTTGGAATTATGGATGCAGATATTACTGGGCCAAGTATTCCTAGATTATTAGGATTAGAAAATGAACAGGCGTATGGAACAAATGACGCTATTAATCCTGTCATTGACAAAGACGGCATTAAAGTAATGTCTTTAAATTTTTTGGTTGAAGAAGAAAATAAGCCTGTTGTTTGGCGTGGACCAATTATTGGAAATGCAGTGCGTCAGTTTTGGACAGATGTATTGTGGGAAGAATTAGATTATTTGTTAATTGATATGCCTCCTGGAACTGGAGATGTTGCTTTAACAGTTCTTCAAAGTATTCCAGTGAATGGTGTTGTTATGGTATCTACACCACAACCAATGGTTTCTATGATTGTTTCTAAAGCGATTAATATGTGTAAAGAAGTAAAAGTACCCGTATTAGGAATTATTGAAAATATGAGCTATGTAGAATGTCCAGATTGTGGACGTCACATTGAATTATTTGCAAATAAAAATACAGAAGAATTCTTAAAAGAAAACGATGTTGAATTATGGGCTGAATTACCAA
>JARHZK010000158.1 GCA_029258245.1 Longicatena sp.
TTGGTAATATGTGCATATATATGGATTGGGTATAATTGTATAGTAAAATTTTTATAATTAACTGATAATAGTTGTATTGGATAAAAAAAAGGAGTATATTGGATATAGATGATAACGATTACAAAAAAAGAAAGAGGGGTGAAATCGAATTCTTTATCATATTCGTTTTAATAAATTACAGAATGGGGTGTGCATGTATGAAAATAGCGAATTTATTAAAAGAATTTCTATGTGTGGGATTGATTTTTACCAGTGTTTTTGGGACTTCGATTCCAATACAAGCAAAGCAAGGTGAAAAAGATATAGTGACATCAAAATCTACTAATACGCATTATCCAAATGTACAAAGTTACGAGAAAAAAGATAATAAAGTATTTACAATTGGAAAACTTAGTAGACTATATGTTATTAAAACAACAAAAACAGATAACAATGCAGTTTTATTGAAAGATATGAAACTTATGAGTTCATATTTTTTAGATAAGAAAGTTTTAACGAAAGCACCAGATATTGTATATGGGGATGAAAAAAGTACAGTTGCTGGTGATATTGTAATTAAAATGGAAGATGTTCCAGAATTAAAAGGAAAAGAACAAAGTTATAAATTAGATATTACCGATAAAGTAGTAGTAACTGCACAAGATGAAGTAGGAATCTATTATGGATTAATTACAGTAATTCAAATGTTACAAGCAAATAATAAAACTTTAGATCAAGGAACTATATTGGATTATCCTGATGTAAAAGAAAGATCGTTGCATTTGGATGCTGCACGTAAATATTTTACAAAGGAATGGATAATCTCTGAAATTAAAGATTTATCATGGCAAAAATATAATTCCTTTCAATTTCATTTTTCAGAAAATGAAGGTTTTAGAATTCAAAGTGATACATTAGATAAGATAGGATTTAAATATGATGGTTCTAATTATTTATCAAAAAAAGACATGTTAGATATTATTCAAGTTGCGAATGATTATCATGTTGAACTTATACCATCTCTTGATTCACCAGGGCATTTAGGAAAAGTATTACAACAATTACCTGAAGATTATAATTGTTCTAAGTTATTTCCAACAGACGACCGTAGAAAGCAATGCTTTAATATTTTTACAAATCCTGAAGCAAAAAAATTTTTAACAGATTTGATGACAGAATATATTGAGTTTTTTTCAGATGCAGGATGTAAACATTTTAATATTGGAGGAGATGAATTTTTAGCTCATTTTGAAAGTTTTTCTTCTGAACAATATAAACAATTAATTCAGTATTTTAATGAAATCTCTGTTATTGTAAAAGAACATGGAATGATTCCAAGAGCTTGGAACGATGGATTATTATATGGACAACATACAGGTTATAAATTAGACAGTGATATCGAAATATGTTACTGGGCTGCACCTAAAAATACAGCAACTGTTCAAGATTTTATAAAAAATGGAAATAAATTAATTAACTTTTCAGATAAATATATGTATTATGTATTATCTCCATGGTGGCAACAAAATGCGTGTCCAGAAGGTGACGTAGTATTTAGAGAATGGGATCCAGGTAAATTTTCTTCTCTTCCAACAGGACCACAAAATTTTGAGAAACCTTATTCTGATAGTGTTGTAGGTGGTTCATTTGCAATTTGGTGTGATTTGCCTTACTATGAAGATCAAAATGCGATTGCACGAAAAATCTTCCATCGTACAAGAGCTACTGCGTACAAAATGTGGAATACTCCTAAAGAATTACCATCTTATAATGATGTGAAAAATGCATTTGATACAATTGGACGTGTTCCAGGATTTGAAAATGAGTTACCTGCTCCAGGAAATGTATATAAAAATAATGAAAGTGTTGCAATTACATTAAAATATGTTGATCAGGATACAAATAAGGAAATCGCACCTTCTGAATCTTTCTATGGATTAAAAGGAGAAACATATACATTTGAAGCGAAAGATATTTATGGATATAAATATGTTAAGGCAAGTAATGAGTTAAAGGGAACTTACGATAAGAATTTAGTAATCACATTTAGTTATCAGTTACATTGTAATAAAGACGAATTGCAAAAGGCGTTAGCTTCAAAACTAGTTGAAAAAGAATATATTTCTGAGACATATACAAAATATAAAGATGCTTATGAAAAAGCACAGAAAGTTTATGATGATAAGGCAGCGACACAATTAAAAGTTGATCAAGTAACAAAGGAATTAAATGATGCAAAAGCAAAGGCTGTAAGAAAAGAGTACTTCCCTTTATATGTTGAGGTTACATATCCATTAACTAACATTGGCTATGCAAGTGGATATAATGAATATAAAGCTGCAGTAAATACTGCCAAAGAAGCATTATATTCAAAAGAATTTAATGTTACAAAAATGAATGAACAAATGAATGCGTTAAATGCAGCGAAAAAGAATTTGAAAAAGGCAGCTACAATAAAACCAACAGTTAATGCTCCAATTGGTGGGTATAATGGATTTAAACCGGAAAATATGATTGATGGAAATAAAGAATCTAAATATTGGTCAAACGGCTGCCCAACAGAAAATCAAAATATTATGTTTACTTTCCCAACAGAAGTAAATCTTAAAGGAATTGAAATCGTTTATCCAAGTAATATTACAGAAACAACACACGATAATATTAAAGGCGCAGATATTCAAATTTCTTTAGATGGTAATGATTGGAAAACAGTTGGAACAATGACGGAAAAAGATTTCACAAAGAAATTTACTTTTGATTTAACAAAAGTACGTTATGTACGTATTCATTTTACGAAAACATCAACTGTATGGTTACAGTTAGCTGAGGTTGTATTTGATCTTGAAACGAAAGCAGAAGACACTTCTTTAAAAGATTTAATTTCAAGAGCAGAAACAATTGATATTAAAGGAAAAGATGATGCTGCAGTCGATAGATTTATTCAAGCATTAATCGAAGCTCAAAAAGTAAACGCAACTGGAACAACAGATATCCAAGAAGCAAAGACAAATTTAGAAAAAGCGATAGCAGGTTTGGATACTCCAATAGTTGAACAACAAAAGGTAGTATTCTCAATTGATGCAGGAAGAAAATATTTCTCTAAAGACCAAATCAAACAGATCATTAAAAAAGCACACGATTGCGGATATACGGATGTAGAATTAATCTTAGGAAATGACGGATTACGTTTTGCATTAAATGATA
>JARHZK010000218.1 GCA_029258245.1 Longicatena sp.
CATTCCTTTCTTAGTATAATACTATTTTAAAAAAAAATATAAGATTATGCAAATAAAATGAATTTTAAACTAAATTAAGTAAAAAATGAAAAAAAGTATTGTAATAATACAATAATTTTAGTACAATATGGGTGTATTAATGTGCTTGTATATACTTCGTGATATGGTCGAAGAGTTTCTAGCCGCATGCCGTAAATATGTGGACTACAAGTAAACAATTACTCTTTCTTTTTGTTCGAGACGTACTTGTTTGCTTGGCAAGCAGGTACGTCTTTACTATTTTTTATAGGAGGTCTTACTTATGGTCTTAAGAAGATATGCTATATTAGTAAAAATATTAAAAGGTTTTTTATATACATATTAGGCATTAAGGGCTTAGTATGTATTTTTTTATTTCATAGGAGGATTAAAAGTAATGAATGAAATGAAACCGGTTGTTAGTATTGTAATGGGAAGTAGAAGTGATCTTCCAACAATGGAAGCTTGCTTTCAACAATTAAAAGAATTTGGAATTCCTTTTGAAGCTCATGCTTTGTCAGCACATCGTACACCTAATGAAGTTATTGAATTAGCAAAACAAGCAAAATCACGCGGAATTAAAGTTATTATTTCTGCAGCTGGAGGTGCTGCTCATTTGGGAGGTGTTGTTGCTAGTTCAACTACATTACCTGTTATTGGAGTTCCAATTCAAACCAGTGCTTTAGGTGGTATGGATTCCCTTTTATCAACGGTACAAATGCCTGGAGGTATTCCAGTGGCAACTGTTGCAATTGGTAAAGCAGGTGCTAAAAATGCTGCTATTTTAGCTGCTCAAATGATTGCGTTAACAGATAGCGAATTAGCAGAAAAATTAGATACATTTAAAAGAGAAATGGCTAAAAAAGTATTAAACGATTCTGTTATTGATATCGATTAACAAAGAGAAAACAAAGGAGAAAGAGAGAATATGAACTATCGCGTGTATGTAAAAAAGAAAGAAGCTTTTTGTGTTGAAGCGGATTCTTTATTTCATGAATTAAAACAAAATTTAAATTTAACAAACTTGGAAAGTGTTGAATTATATAATGTATATGATATTTTTAATGGTGATGAACACGATATTCAGTTATTGAAAGAAAAAGTTCTTTCTGAAAAAGTTACAGATCGAGTATTTGATTCAATTGATTTAACTAATAAAACATATATTGCCTATGAATGTTTACCAGGACAATATGATCAAAGAGCAGATAGTGCACAACAATGTTTAATGTTATTAAATAATAAACAGGATGTTATTATTAAAAGTGGAAAAATTGTCATTTTAAACGGTTCTGTTTCAGATGAAGAAATGTTATTAATAAAAAAATATTTAATAAATCCAGTTGAAATGAGAGAAAAAGATTTAGCAGTTTTAGCAAATGATGAAGATGTAGAAATTGAAGCTGTTCCTGTCTTAGAAGGATTTATGGGATTTGATGAACAAGGATTAGAAGAACTTCGTCAAACACAAGGTCTTGCAATGACATTACAAGATTTAATTCATGTACAAAAATATTTTATCAATGAAGAAAAACGTGATTTAACTTTAACAGAGTTAAAAGTACTAGATACATATTGGTCAGATCACTGCCGTCATACTACATTTGAAACAATTCTTCAAAATGTTAAATTAGATGCTGGAGACTTACAAGAAAGTATTCAAAAAGCATATGATTTATATTTGAGTTTACGTCAAGAAGTACATGGTGGAAAAAAAGTAATGACACTTATGGACATGGCAACAATTGCTGGTAAATATTTACGTAAAAATGGTAAATTGGATGATATGGAAGTCAGCGATGAAATCAATGCCTGTTCAATTGAAATTAAAGTAGATGTAGATGGAGAAGAACAACCATGGTTGTTAATGTTTAAGAATGAAACTCATAATCACCCTACTGAAATTGAACCATTTGGTGGAGCTAGTACATGTATTGGTGGTGCAATTCGTGACCCATTGTCAGGAAGAAGCTATGTATATCAAGCAATGAGAATTACAGGTGCAGGAGATATTACAAAAGATATTAAAGATACACTACAAAATAAATTACCACAATCTCGTATTTCAAAAGGTGCTGCTGCAGGATATTCTTCTTATGGAAATCAAATTGGTCTAGCAACAACTTATGTGAAAGAAATTTATAATGATGGATATGTTGCAAAACGTATGGAAGTTGGAGCAGTTGTAGGTGCTGCACCTAAAGAAAACGTTGTACGTAAAAAACCATCTGCTGGAGATATTGTTGTTTTAATCGGTGGTGCAACAGGACGTGATGGTGTAGGTGGAGCTACTGGTTCAAGTAAAGAACATAATGATACATCACTTACAAAATGTTCAAGTGAAGTTCAAAAAGGAAATGCTCCAATTGAACGTAAATTGCAACGTTTATTCCGCAATCCAAATGCTACACGCTTAATTAAAAAAGCAAATGATTTTGGAGCAGGTGGAGTAAGTGTTGCTGTTGGTGAATTAGCAGATGGATTAGAGATTAATTTAGATAAGGTTCCTGTAAAATATAAAGGATTATCAGGAACAGAATTAGCAATTTCAGAATCCCAAGAACGTATGGCTGTTCTAATTGAAGAAAAAGATTTTGAAGCATTTAAACAATTTGCTTATGAAGAAAATTTAGATGCATGCATTGTTGCAAAAGTAACAGAAGAACCACGCTTAGTTATGTATTTCCAAGGAAATAAGATTGTTGATATGTCTCGTGCATTCTTAGATACAAATGGTGTTCGAGGATTACAAGATGTTATGATGAAAGAAGGAATCACAACAACAAATCCATTTAAATCAACGGTATCTAGTATTGAAGAAGATTTACAACAAGCTAATGTAGCTTCACAAATTGGTTTAGCCGAAATGTTTGACTCTACAATTGGTAAATCAACTGTATTAATGCCATTTGGCGGTAAATATCAGTTAACTGAAACAGAAGGTAGTGTTCAAAAACTTCCAGTGTTTGGTTTTACAAATACAGCAAGTATTTTAACACACGGATATAATCCTGAAGTATCTTTATATTCTCCATATTTAGGGGCAAGTTATTCTGTTGTTGAAGCATTAGCAAGAGTTACTGCATTAGGTGGAGACTATGCAACATGTCGTTTATCAAATCAAGAATATTTTGAACGTTTACATGAAGACCCAGAAAAATGGGGAAAACCAATGCAAGCATTACTTGGTTTAATTGAAGCAGAAATGGCATTTGAAACGCCATCTATTGGTGGTAAAGATTCAATGTCAGGAACATTCAATAACATTAGTGTTCCTCCAACATTAATTACATTTGCTGTTACAACTGAAAAAACAGAAAATATTATTTCTAGCGAATTTAAAGAAGCAAATCATAATATTTATTTCGTAAAACATACACCAAAAGAAAATTATGTCCCAGACTATGATCAGTTAAAAGAAAACTTTACAAAAGTTCATGAACACATTTTAAATAAAGATATTGTTGCCGCATCAACTGTTAAATTTGGTGGTATTGCAGAAGCACTTTGTAAAATGAGTTTTGGAAATAAAATAGGGGTACATGTAACTACAGAAGAATCATTATATGATTTAAGTATTGGTTCTATCATTGTTGAAACAAAAGAAGTAATTGAAGATGATGCATTCATTTTATTGGGAACTACAACTGATCAAGATACAATTTCATTAAATGATGAAGCAATCGCAATCGATGAAGCAATTGATGTATGGTGCAAACGTTATAATGATATTTATCCAATGATTGTAGACCAAGATAAAGGAAACATTGAAACTCCAGAATATGATTGTAAGGAAGTTTTAAAAGCTAAAAAAACATATGATAAACCAAAAGTTATCATTCCGGTATTCCCTGGACAAAATTGTGAATATGACACAAAACAACAGTTTGAAAGAGCTGGAGCCGAAGTAGAAATCTATGTATTTAATAACTTAAATGTAGAAAGTATTGAACGTAGCCTAAAGGAATTAAGTGAAAAAATTGCATCCGCTCAAATCTTAATGGTTGTTGGTGGATTCTCTAGTGGAGATGAACCAGATGGTAGTGGTAAATTTATCGCAAATGTATTAAGTAATCCATTGGTAAATCAAGCAGTTCAAACATTATTAAGTAATGATGGATTAATCTTAGGTATTTGTAATGGATTCCAAGCTTTAATTAAGAGTGGATTATTACCTTATGGAGATATTGAAGGATTGAATGAAACTTCACCTACATTATTTAGAAATAATATTAATCGACATGTTTCTCATATGGCCACAACAAAAGTTACAAGTAATAAATCTCCTTGGTTATCAAGTTTTAAACCAGGTGATTGTCATAGTATTGCAGTATCTCATGGTGAAGGTAAATTTGTAGTTAGTGAAGAAGTTGCGAAAGAATTATTTGAAAATGGACAAGTTGCTACACAATATGTTGATTTAGATGGAAACGTTACAATGAATGGTGCTTATAATATCAATGGTTCATGCTATGCAATTGAAGGTATTACTTCAAAGGATGGAAGAATTTTAGGTAAGATGGCTCATAGTGAACGTTATGAAGATGGATTATTTAAAAATATTTCAGGAGAAAAATTACAAAATATTTTCCAAAATGGAGTAAATTATTTTAAAAAATAGTTAAAAGAGAGGATAAAAAAAGATGAGTGATAAATACAGAGAAGCCGGCGTTGATTTAGAAGCTGGATATGAATCCGTACGTTTAATTAAAAGTCATGTGGCACGTACAAAAGTAAAAGGAGCAATTGATTCTATTGGTGCTTTTGGTGGTATGTTTGATTTATCTGCATTAAACATGAAAGAACCTGTATTGGTATCTGGAACTGATGGTGTTGGGACAAAATTGATGATTGCATTTGAAATGGATCAACATGATACCATTGGTATTGATGCAGTGGCAATGTGTGTAAATGATGTTTTAGTACAAGGAGCTGCTCCAATCTTTTTCTTAGATTATTTAGCAGTTGGTAAAAATGAACCTCAAAAAATTGAACAATTAGTAAAAGGTGTAGCAGATGGATGTGTACAATCAGAATGTGCACTAATTGGTGGAGAAACAGCAGAAATGCCTGATATGTATGATGTAAATCATTATGATATTGCAGGATTCTGTGTTGGAGCTGTTGATAAATGTAATTTATTAGATGGTCAAAAAATAGAAGAAGGACAAGTATTAATTGGACTACCAAGTACAGGAGTTCATTCGAATGGTTTCTCATTAGTTAGAAAAGTATTATTAAAAGATGAAAAATTAGATTTACATAAAGAGTATGAAGAATTAGGTGGAGAAAAATTAGGAAATGTATTATTAACTCCAACTAAAATTTATGTAAAAGCGATTAAACATTTATTAGGGAAAGTAGATATTAAAGGAATGTCTCATATTACAGGCGGAGGATTCTATGAAAATGTTCCTAGAATGTTAAAAGAAGGACAAGGTGTTACAATCGATTTAAATACCTATCCAAGAAAACCAATTTTTGATTTTATTGCTAAAAAAGGAAATATTGAAACAAAAGAAATGTGCAATGTATTTAATATGGGAATTGGATTTATCATGGCAGTTGATAAAGCGGATGTTGAAAAAGTACAAAGTCTATTAGATGAAATTCATGAAGAATCTTATGTAATTGGTGAAGTTACAAATAGTGGAAGTGTGGATATCGTATGGTAAACATTGCAATCTTTGCAAGTGGAAACGGATCTAATTTTGAAAATTTAGTAAAAGAAATTCAAAATGGTCATATTGATAATGCAGTATGTAAAGTATTAATTATTGATAAAGAACAAGCATATGCGAAGGAACGCGCTCAAAAATTGGGCATTCCTTGCGTATATGTGAATCCAAAAGCATATGGTGGAAAAGAAGGATACGAGACAGAAATCATGAAAGTCTTAAAAGAATATGATGTAGATTTGATCGTATTAGCTGGATATATGCGTTTTATTGGAAAAGTATTGTTGGAAAACTATCCAAATAAAATTATAAATATTCATCCAGCATATTTACCAAATTTTCCAGGTGCTCATGGAATTCAAGATGCATATAATGCAAAGGTTGATTTTACAGGTGTAACAGTACATTATGTGGATGAAGGTGTTGATACTGGCCAAATTATTCATCAAGAAAAAATAATGATTGATCCATCATGGAATTTAGAAACATTAGAAGAACGTGTACATGCAAAAGAATATGATATGTTTCCACGTGTATTAAAAATGGTATGCGAACAAATTGAAAAATAATAAAAAGAGTAAATAAATAGAACAAAAAGAGAAAAGAGTAAAAAGAAAGAACGGTGGCTAGAATGAAAAGAGCATTAGTAAGCGTTTCTGATAAAACAAATATTATTGAATTTGTGTCAGGGCTTGTAGAATTAGGGTATGAAATCATTTCTACAGGAGGTACAAAGAAAACATTAGATGAAGCAGGACTTCAAACAATTGGTATTTCAGATGTTACAGGATTTCCCGAAATTATGGATGGACGAGTAAAAACATTACATCCTAAAGTACATGGTGCATTATTATGTGTTAGAGATAATCCAGATCATGTAAAACAAATTCAAGAATTAGGAATTGATTATATTGATTTAGTTTGTGTTAATTTATATCCATTTAAAGAAACAGTACAAAAACCAAATGTAACACATGAAGAAATCATTGAAAATATTGATATTGGTGGACCAAGTATGTTACGTAGTGCATCAAAAAATTATCGATATATTCCTGTGCTATGTGATCCTAATGATTATGAAAAAGTATTAGAAGAATTAAAGGATAATGGGGAAACATCATTAGAAACAAGAGAATTGTTGGCAGCAAAAGTATTCCGTCACACTGCAGCTTATGATGCAATGATTGCAGATTATTTAACAACAAAAACACATAATAAATTCCCAGAAAAATTAACAATTACTTTTGATAAAGTACAAGATTTAAGATATGGAGAAAATCCTCATCAAGAAGCAGCATTCTACAAAGGCATGAAACCTTCTTATTCAATTGCAAATGCAAAACAATTACATGGTAAGGAATTATCCTATAATAATATTCAAGATGGAAATGCAGCAATTGAAATCTTAAAAGAATTCGAAGGACAACCTGCGGTTGTTGGATTAAAACATATGAATCCATGTGGAGTTGGAATTGGAAATACATTAGAAGAAGCATGGGATAAAGCTTATGAAGCTGATCCAGTTTCAATTTTTGGTGGAATTGTTGCAATGAATCAACCAGTGAACGTAGCTGTTGCGGAAAAATTATCTAAAATTTTCTTAGAAATTATTATTGCGCCATCATTTGATGAAGAAGCATTTGAAATTTTATCAAAGAAGAAAAATATTCGTTTAATGGAATTAGATACAACATTAGATGTAACTACAAAAGTAAAATATACAAATGTGAATGATGGATTATTGGTACAAGATGTAGATCATCATCAAATTAATGAAGAAGATGTACGTTGTGTAACGAATCGTAAACCAACAAAAGAAGAAATGGAACAATTATTATTTGCTTGGAAAGTAGTAAAACATGTAAAATCAAATGCAATTGTTTTAGTAAAAGATAACATGACTATTGGTGTTGGTGCTGGACAGATGAATCGTGTTGGAGCAGCTAAGATTGCAATTGAACAAGCACAAGATAAATCAAAAGGATGTGTTATGGGAAGTGATGCATTTTTCCCAATGCCAGATACTGTTGAAGAAGCAGTAAAAGCAGGAGTTACTGCAATTATTCAACCAGGAGGTTCTATCAAAGATCAATTAAGTATTGATGTATGTAATGAATATGGGATTGCTATGGTATATACTGGAATTCGTTCATTCAAACATTAATTAAAAAAATTTAGCAATACATTCGGTATAAAAGAGGTATAAGTATTAGCATATAAGAAACTAATATTTATACCTTTTTATATGAACAATGATTCATAAATTAAGAAAAAAAACATCATGGATAATATGATGTTACACGTAAAATTATTTAATTTCAGGATCTAAATTATCAAAGATTGGATCATTAAAGAAATCAACAATTGTGATAGAGAGACCGTCACATATTTTTTTAATTGTTGAAATTGTTGGATTGGTACTTTTTCCAGATTTTATATTATTTAAAGTGGATTGAGTAATACCACATAGATTACTTAGACCATTTAATTTTAAATTATATTCTTTACATAAATTTAAAATTCGAATACAACATGCTTCTCCAATTGTCATTAATAATCTCTCCTTCGCAAGATGTATTTTACTAAGATTAATTACAAAAGGTTAACCATATAGAGTTAATATAAAGAATTAGTTGTATTATTGGCAACAGAATGATAGATATACTTAGAAAACTCCAAATAATTATAAATGAATTGCAATTTATATAGGTTTTCGTATAATAATATTGAATAATATATGAGGTGTCGATATGGAAAAAAATGTTGTGTATATTACTGGACATAGGCATCCAGATTCAGATTCTATCATTTCCGCAATTGGATATTCTTTGTTAAAAAATCGACAAGGAATTCATGCAATTCCTTGTCGATTAGGAGAAATGAATGCGGAGACTAAATATTTACTAAATCGATTTGGCTTTGAAGAACCAATGCTGTTTGAAGATGCAAGAGCAACTCTTGGAGAAATTGACTTAGATGATCCGTTATATATAACTCCAGATGCAACGATTTTTGAAACATTACAATTGATGATTGAGCAAAATAGACAGTCATATGGTGTACTAAATAAAAAAGGGCAATTGCTAGGATTAGTAAGTAAAAGTGATTTAGCTGATATAGGATTGGGAGATACATCTTATGGAATTGCTTTGTTAAAAGAAACTCCGGTATCAAATATTTGTAAAACAATTAATGGTATCATGGTTTATAATGATGAAAAGGTTCATTTTAATGGACAAATAAGTATTGTAGCTATTACAGAAACCAGATTAGATTATTATGATGTAAAAGATCGTTTAGTTATTTTAGGAAATGATAAACAAGCGCAATTAACTGCAATAAAAAAAGGTGCAGGAATATTAGTAATTGTATGGGCAGATACGATTGATGATGAAGTAGTTGCATTAGCAAAAGAACATCATTGTCCAATTATAATTAGTGGATATGGAACTATGAATACAACCCGTTATTTATATTTTTCTTCATCTGTATTATTAGTTATGAGAAGAAATGTTGTAAGTTTCAATATTGATGAATTTGTTGAAGATGTTGGAAAGAAAATGATGAAAACAAGATATCGAGTATATCCAGTAGTGGATAATGATAATATTTTAAAAGGATATGTATCTCGCTATCATATTATGAATCATCAAAATAAAAAAGTAATTCTAGTGGATCATAATGAGTATTCACAATCAGTAAAAGGAATTGAAGAAGCTGAGTTGTTAGAAGTTGTGGATCATCATCGTATATGTGATATTATGACTTCAAGACCTATTTCATTTAGAAATGAAATAATAGGAAGTACAGCGACTATAATATCTTCTATTTATATGGAAAACCAAATGTCCATTTCTAAGAATTTAGCAGGGTTATTATTAGGAGCAATTATATCCGATACATTAAAATTTCGTTCTCCAACAACAACTCCAAAAGATGTGGGAATTGCAAAGACACTTGCAAAAATAGCAGAAATTGATATTGATCAATTCGCGAAGGAAATGTTTAAAGTAAGTTCAAATATTCGAAAAAAAAGTTGTAGAGAATTAATTACACAAGATATTAAACGTTTTGAGATTGATGGAAATGTTGTTATGATTGCACAAGTAATTGTATTATCTGTAAGTGAAGTGAAAGATATCGAAGATAGTTTACAAAAAGAATTAACTTTGTTTACGAGTGAAAATAAGCTTGATTTATGTGTAATAGCATTTACAAGTATTTTAGAAAATGGATCGATTTTCTATTCTGCGGGAAAAGATGCAAATGTCATTTTTGAGGCATTTCCTAATAAAAAAGGAGAAGACCATAGTTTCCAAGAAGATATATTGTCTAGAAAAAATCAAATTGTTCCTACCTTATCTAGGGCAATGTTAAATAGTATATATTAAAGAGGTTCATTCGAGGAACCTTTTTTTTACTAAAATATAAATAAAGCGAATAAACTATAAGAAGTTTATTCGCTTAAATACTATACAATAAGTATATTATTATTTTGTTTGATTAATATAGTCTTCCACAGAGGAAGCGACAATAGAGAATGGAACATTTCCATATTTTAAAATTGCTGTATGAAAATCTTTATCTATAAATTTATCTTTTAGTTTGTCTTTTGCATTTTCTTTAAGAGATAAAAATTCTTCATAACCTACATAATATGGAGCAAAAGCAGCAGGGTTTGCTTGTAATTGGAAATATTGTTGTTTTGCTGATTCATCATCTAAAGCAAAACCTTCATTATTTAAGAAATCTTGGAATTGTTGTAAAGACCATCCATAATAATGAATACCTATATCTGCTTTTATAATTAAATTATAACTCAAGATTTCATTTTCTTTTAATGCTTCTAATACATTAGAGTCAATATCTTTTAAATATTTATTTGCATAAAATTGTGCATATACGGCATATCCTTCTGCATAAGCTAAGTTATCTGAAAAGGCTTTTTGATATAATGAATGAATATTTTCATAAGTATATCCAAATTGATACATATGACCTGGGAAACCTTCATGTGCTACGGTTTGATAAGTAGATATTTTATTAATATCACCTGTATTTGGATTTACTCGTAGTTGTCTTATTCCTTTATCATCTAATGCAGGAATATTAAAATATGCAGAAACTCCACTAGATGATGCGATTTCTTTATTGATAGATGTTATGTTATATTGTAAATTTGATATGTTTGGGAAGTCATCTTTAAAGTTTTTTTGAATAAAAGATAAGATTTCATCATAGCTTTTAAAATTTGTAGTAGGAATTTTATTATTCATGATAATTTCAGCTACTTCTGGATGGAACATTAAAGTGGATGATAAATTGTTCATATGATTTTTTATACATTGATCCATCATTTTATCTACATCTTTAACAGATTTTGTACTACCAATATTGGATTGTAATAAAAGTTCATAATATTCTTTACCATATTTAAATTTTGCTAGTCCTTCTGTATTATTTTTCCCTTTTTTCAATTCTTTCATTAAATTATTTATATTTTGATAAGCAGGTAAGAAAGAATTTTGAAATGCTTTTGTTAATTCTTTTTTGTAATTAGAAGCAGCTTCTTCATCGAATTGTAATTGATCAATTGATGCAAGCATACTTGATAATATAGAACTTTGATCACCACTTTGAATAATATTATTACAATAGTCAATAACAGAATCAATATCAATCATTAAATATCCTTTATTTGCTTGTTCTTTTGTATAAGAAATCAAACTATTTACATATGGAAGTACATCATTTACTAAAGTAATTAGATCTTTTACATCTTGCTCATTACGTAAAGTCCAATCTGAAAATAAAGTAGGCAATTGATAATGAATACCTTTCATACTAGAAAATACTTGTTCATAATAATCAAATTTTGGATTTGCAAGTTCTTTGTTTAAGCCTTCTTGATAATTAAATATATCATATGTTATTTGTTGTTCCTCTGTTAAATGTTTACGATTAAATTTAGAAAATTCTTTCCATAGTTTTTGTTGTTCATCATATGATTTATGTTGATTATCTAAATTTGCTCGTTCTCCTAAGGAAACTTTTACCTTTTTTGAATCAATTCCAAATTTTTCGGGATTTTGCAACAAGATATGCATTGTTACATAATCGTTTTCGATTTTATTTTTAAATTCATCTTTAATGAAAGCATCAAATTTTTGTTGCTCATCAATATAGTTTTTACTGCATCCACTAAAAGATAGTGCCATGACACCAGACATTATCAATAGTGATAATTTTTTAAAAAGTTTCATACAAATAACCTCCTTATATTACTATAGTATGTATATATCAATATTATAAATGAAAAAAAGAAGAAATTCGATAAGAATTTCTTCTCTTCTATAAAATTATTTTTGGTATAAGTGTCTTGCTACATGAACTCCACTTGCACTTGCATGACTTAAGGAGTGAGTAACACCACTACAATCTCCGATTACAAATAATCCTTTATGTTTTGTTTCTAAGTTTTCATCAATTTCAACTTCTAAGTTGTAGAACTTAACTTCTACACCATATAATAAAGTATCATCATTTGCTGTACCTGGTGCAACTTTATCTAATTGATAAATCATTTCAATAATATCATCTAATTGGCGTTTTGGAATGACTAAACTTAAGTCACCTGGAGTAGCACTTAATGTTGGACGAACAAAACTTTCCGCAATTCTTCCTTCTGTAGTTCTCTGTCCACGAATCAAATCTCCAAAGCGTTGTACAATAACACCTCCACCTAACATATTAGATAAACGTGCAATACTTTCTCCATATTCATTACTATTTTTAAATGGTTCAGTAAAATGATTACTAACTAATAACGCAAAATTTGTATTTTCTGTGTATAATTTTGGATCTTCATAACTATGACCATTTACAGTGACAATACCATTTGTATTTTCACTTACAACAACTCCTCTAGGATTCATACAGAATGTACGTACTTTATCTTGATATTTTTGACTACGATAAACAATTTTACTTTCGTATAGTTCATCTGTTAATGTTGAGAATACACTATATGGAAGTTCTACACGAACTCCAATATCTACACGATTACTTTTTGTACGAATATCTAATGAATCACAAATGTTTTCCATCCATTTACTTCCACTTCGTCCAGTAGAAATAATACAATTTGTACCTTCGTATGATTGTTCATTGCTCCAAATACGATATCCATTTTCAATCTTTTCAACACGATCAATGTGTGTGTTAAAGAAGAATTCTACACCTTGTTCTACTAATTTATTATATATATTTTGTAATACGATATAATTAATGTCAGTACCTAGGTGACGAACTTTTGCTTCTAATAAATGTAAATCATTTTGCATACAAACTTTTTTCAAATGTGTTTGACCATTTGAATATAATTTTGTATCTTGACCACCATTTTCTAAATTAATTTCGTCAACATATTCCATTAATTCAATTGCTTTATCTCTTCCAATATGTTCATATAAAGTACCACCAAATTGATTTGTGATATTATATTTACCATCAGAGAATGCACCTGCACCACCAAAACCATTCATGATACTGCAAGATTTACAGTTGATACAGGATTTGATTCTTACTCCATCAATTGGACATTTACGTTTTTCTAAAGAAGTACCATATTCAAATAAACCAATTTTTAATTCAGGATTTAATTTTTTTGCTTCGTACGCTGAAAAGATTCCTCCTGGACCAGCTCCAACAATTAATAAATCGTATTTCATAATCTACCTCCATAATTTATTATTTTTAGAAAATTATAGAAATTTCCCAAGGTATTCTATCATAAATAAAAAAAAAAGCTAGTATTTTATTATTTTTTAGAAAATAAATAGGAATTTATGTATTTATTTATGATATTTATATAAAAATTGATTAGAATAAAAGATTTCGAACATACTTTAAATATGAGGTGAAACGATGAAAAAATATTTTATAATAGGGTGTGTTTGGACGATGATACTTCTAACCTGTATACATGGTATTAGTAAATCGAATATAGAGTATGAAATCTTATTTGATTCTCATACAAAAAATACTTATGAAGTAAAAGATGAAATACAAAATGCTTATGCAAAATTGGTATCAGGAGTACATAAAGAGTCGTATATTTTTATGGTATTAGATAATTTAGATATATTTAAAGTGTGTGATGATATATCGGTTTCTTGGAAAGACAATCATGTATATATTATACAAGGAGATGGGAATGGAACTCATATTAAAGGAGAATTAGTTGCGAATAGTATATGTGTTCCTAAAGTACAACCACGATCTTTTATAAAGGAGTTTTTAGGGTTATAAAGAAATGAGTCTGTAAATATTATGGATTCATTTTTTTAATAATTATTTCATAGAAATAAAAACGATTTTATGTAAAAAATGATATAATAAAAGTATTATCGAGGTGAGTTCTATGAAAATTGAAAAAAAGGAATTAGTATATGATTTATTGTGGATTATAATTGGAAATATTTCGTTAGCGGTAGGAGTTGCTTTTTTTGTTTTACCTAATAACGTGCTAACCGGTGGTTTGCCTGGGGTTGCGATTGCACTAGAACCACTTATACATATAAAACCAGAATTTTTAATAAATTTTTTAACGGTTACTTTATTTATTTTTGGTGCATTTATATTAGGGAAAAAATTTGCTATGAAAACAGTTCTATGTACAATTTTATATCCTTGCTTTTTATCCTTGTTTTCTTATATAGCCACAAACTACATTTCGCCTGAAACACTAATAATGGATAAATATTTAGCAACTATTTATGGTGGTGCTTTTATGGGAATTGGTGTTGGATGTGTATTTCGAACAGGAGCAAGCACAGGAGGAATGGATATTCCGCCATTAATTATCAATAAATATACGCATATTCCTTTGCCATCTTTGGTTATGATGATTGATGCATTAACAGTTTTACTTGGCGCATGGACATATGGATTTCAGGCTGCACTAACAGGAATATTATCTGTTTGGGTAAGTAGTTTTATGATCAATAAGGCAATGTTGATTGGTGGGCATGATGCCAAAAATGTAATGATTATATCAAAAGAATATAAATTGATTATGGAGAAAATTCATGATACTTTAGAGAGAGGAACAACAATTATTGATGCAACAGGAGGTTATTCAAATGAAAAGAAACCTGTTATTATGGTTGTTGTGGCAAAAAAGCAATTGCCTGACTTACAACATTTAATTAGCCATATAGATCCTGAGGCATTTGTAATAGTAACGGACACAAATGAGGTACAAGGCTTAGGATTTACATATGAAGAAGAATTATAGAGGAGTGATTTTGTTGCAAAATTTCAATTATCATAGTCATACAAAACGTTGTGGTCATGCGATTGGCGAAGATGAAGAATATGTAATAGAAGCAATAAAGAATGGATATCAATTCATAGGATTTTCTGACCATGCTCCTTATAATAATGATAATTCACCAACAGAAAGAATGAAAAAAGAAGAATTACAAGCATATATTCAAAGTGTAAAATATCTACAAGAAAAATATAAAGATAAAGTTGAAATACGTATTGGATTAGAATGTGAATATTATGAAAAACAGCTTGATGAAATATTAGAATATAGAAAAACGTTTGATTATATCATTTTAGGACAACATGAACCAGGATTATACGAGTTAGGATTTTATGATGCAAATACAGATGAAGATGTTATTAAGTATGCAAATTTAATTCGAAAAGCATGTGAAAAAGGAATACCTGATATTATCGCTCATCCAGATTTATTCATGTTTAGCAAACCAGAATGGACAAATGCATGTGAAGAAGCAACACATATGATTTGTCAAGCTGCAAGTAAGTATCATATTCCATTAGAGGTAAACTTAAATGGAATTCGATATGGAAAAAGAAAGATTGGAAAAGAAGTGCGATATACTTATCCATATCGTAAGTTTTGGGAAATTGTACAAAAGTATCCAATGGATGTGGTTTATGGATTAGATGCACATGATCCTAAAAAATATGAAGATAAAAATTGTTATAATATTATAAACAACGAAATTATTTATGATTTAAAATTAAATTTTTTGAATGAATTAAAATTTAAAAAGAAATTATAAAGAATTATATGAGCAAGCAATAAAAAAATTAGTGAGTAAAGGGAGTAATTTATATGGTAAAAAAATCATTATTAATTGGGATTTCCTTGTCCTTAGTAATGTTGAGTGGTTGCAAAAAAGAGTTAGATGTTAAAATCAACGATAAAGTAAGTGTTGAATATGGAACTGAAATACAAAATAAAACACTGTATGATGATAAAAAAAGTGATAAAAACGTAAAAGTAAAAAAAAGTAGAACAATTTGATAAACATAAAATAGGAGAACAAACAATCAAAGTAACTTTTACAGATGGTAAGATAGAAACAACAAAAGAAATGAAAGTAACTGTAAAAGATACAAAAAATCCTACTATCGAATTGGATAAAAAAGAAATCAAAATCGAAGCAGGAGATAAGTTAGATGTTAAGAAAAACATTAAAAAGGTATCTGATCCAGTAGATGGAGAGTTGAAATACAGTGATAAAGAAATCAAAGAAA
>JARHZK010000061.1 GCA_029258245.1 Longicatena sp.
GAATCAAGACGTATTGATAATCAGTTACGAGGACGTAGTGGACGTCAGGGCGATCCAGGATATTCAAGATTCTATGTTTCTTTACAAGATGAATTGATGATTCGATTCGGTGGAGATAAATTTGAAAAATTATTTGATACACTTGGAGATGCACAAATTGAATCTAAAATGGTTACAAAATCAATTACACAAGCGCAGAAACGTGTAGAAGGATATAATTATGATGTTCGTAAGCAATTGTTAGATTACGATGATGTGTTGCGTAAACAACGTGAAATCATGTATGCACAACGTGATTATGTTCTTGAAAATGAGGATGTTCACGGAATTGTACATGATATGATTGATCGTGTGATTGCAGATGTTGTAGAAGCAAATACAGATCGTTCAAAACATGATGAAACAATTGATTATAATGGAATTATTCAAGGATTAGAAGTTTTAGGAATCGATCCTGCGGATAATGTTAAAATGGAAGATTTACAAGGTAAAGAAGAATTATCAAAATATTGTAGCGATTATGTTTTCCAATTATATGATGGTAAAATTGATGAAGTACGAGACGAATTTACACGTTTTGAAAAGGCGATTGTGCTACGTAATATGGATCGTAACTGGACAGAACATATTGATATGATGGATAAATTACGTAATGGTATTCATTTACGTGCATATGCTCAAAATAATCCATTGCAAGCATACGTTGAAGAAGGATACGAAATGTTTGAAGAAATGCAAGAAAGAATTGCACGTGAAGTTGTATTCTTTGCAATGAAAGTAGAAGTAACAAAAGCACATTAGTATAAGAAGGTTAGATACAAATGGAATTATATGAAATTAAACAGGAGGTGGAAACTCATCAAGAAAAGTTAAGACAACTTGGTGAGTCTCTTTGACCTAACTGCAAAGCGTTATAAAATAAAAGAATTAACTGCAAAAACGATGGAGGAAGAGTTTTGGAGCCATCCAGAGAATGCGCAAGCGACAATTAGACAATTGAATAGTATTAAGGATATTGTTGACAATTATGATAAACTTGATAAAGTCTTAACTTCTTTACAAGAAACACATGAAATATTGAAACAAGATTTTGATGAAGAAATATTTGAATTGTTTGAAATGGAATATTTGGAGATGAAACATAATTTTGATGATTTCGAAATTAAAGTATTGTTATCTCATGAATATGATCATTCAAATGCAATTTTAGAATTACATCCAGGAGCAGGAGGAACTGAGTCTTGCGATTGGGCAGATATGTTATATCGAATGTATTCTAGATGGGCAGAAAAACATGGGTTTAAAGTAACTGTATTAGATTATCAGCCTGGGGATGAAGCGGGAATTAAGTCTATTACGTTTTTAGTAGAAGGAGATATGGCGTATGGTTATTTGAAAGCTGAAAAAGGGGTTCATCGATTAGTACGCATTTCACCCTTTGATTCTGGTGGAAGAAGACATACTTCTTTTGCTTCGCTTGATGTTATGCCACAATTTAACAATGAAATTGAAATCGAAATTAAACCAGAAGATTTGATTGTTGAAACAAAACGAGCAAGTGGGGCCGGAGGTCAACATATTAATAAAACCGATTCTGCTGTTCGAATGGTTCATAAGCCAACTGGCCTTGTTGCAACTTGCCAAAATGGAAGATCCCAACATGAAAATAGGGAAGAGGCATTACAAGTGTTAAAAAGTCGCTTATATCAAAAAACGATTGAAGAACAAGAAGCAAAACTTGCTGAAATCAAAGGAGAAGTGAAAGCAAATGAATGGGGATCTCAGATTCGTTCCTATGTGTTTCATCCATATAGTATGGTAAAAGACCATCGAACAAATAATGAAACAAGTGATACACAAGGTGTTATGAATGGAGATTTAGATGAATTTATATTTGCTTACTTAAAAAAACAAATTCAATAAATTAAGACTGGTAATGTTGAATAATTCTATTATTTGATAAAACCAGTTTTTTTATGAATTTTATCGATATTTTTTATTATATTTGAATTTCGTAATATTAGAAATAAGTGATATAATAATGAAATGTAAAAAGGAGTGCATAGTATGAAAAATGACATTATAAACAAAGCAAAAGATGTAACCATGGTTATTTTAGGGAATTTGATTATTGCGATTGGTGTAAACTTTTTTGTTTTACCATCGAATATTTTATCTGGAGGAGTTGCAGGAATTTCAGTTGCATTACAACCCGTTTTTCACTTGCCTCCAACTTTAGTTATTAATACTTTAACAATATTATTATTTGTTTTAGGTGCAATTGTTTTAGGTAAATCATTTGCATTAAAAACAATATTAAGCACAATCATCTATCCAATTTTTATCGTTGTTTTTGAACATTTTGCACAAGGAGTTCAAATTACAAATAATGCTTTGCTTGCAAGTATATATGCGGGAATTTGCATTGGAATAGGAATTGGTCTTGTATACAGTGTTGGAGCAAGTACAGGTGGAATGGATATTCCTCCATTGGTTATCAATAAATTCACAAATATACCATTACCAACACTTGTTATGTGTATTGATGGTGCTACTGTATTGTTAGGAGCAAGTACATATGGAATTGAGGCAGCTATGATTGGTCTTGTATCTGTATGTGTTTGTGGAAAAGTTATCGACAAGGTGTTGACATTAGGCAGCCAAGAAGCAAAAAGTGTTATGATTATATCTAATAAATATGAAGAATTAATAGAAGAAATATATAAAAATATTAATAGGGGAGCTACAATTCTTCATGCTGAAGGTGGTTATACAAGAGAAAATAAACCGGTTATTATGATGGTTGTGATGAAAAAACAATTTCCTTTATTAGATCGTGTAATCGCACGTGTTGATCCGGAAGCTTTCGTTATAGTAAATGATGTAAATGAAGTACATGGTGAAGGATTTACATACAAAGAAGGTATATAGAAATATAAAATATAACATAAAAAGCTTGCATTTATAAATTGAACGTATTAAAATAAGATAGTGCCACTATAATGTGGTATTTTAAAATGCGTGGGAGAAGGAGCAACCCTTCTAAAACCACAGCATGAGACAACAAAAAATAGGAGGTGTGTCTTATGAGCAAAAAAGTTGCAAAAATTTGTAAACTTCAGTTCCCTGCAGGAGGAGCTAGACCGGGACCAGCGTTGGCATCTGCCGGAATTAACATGCCACAGTTCTGTTCAGCATTTAACGATGCTACAAAAGACCGTAATGGAGATATGGTGCCAGTTATTATTACTGCATACGAAGATAAAAGTTTTGATTTCGTATTAAAGACAACACCAGCTGCAAACTTATTGAAAAAAGCTGCTGGAGTTAAAAAAGCTAGTGGAGACCAAAAAGTAGTTGCTGGTACTATCACAGTTGATCAATTGCGTGAAATCGCAGAATATAAAATGCCTGACTTAAATGCTAATGATGTTGAAGCAGCTATGCGTATTGTTGCAGGAACTGCTAAAAACATGGGTATCAAAGTTGAAGGTTTTGAAGGATAAGAAAGGCGAAAGGTAAATAATTATGGCAAAATTTGGAAAAAAATATACAGAAGCTGCTAAAAAGATCGATCGCACAAAATCTTATTCAGTAGCAGAAGCTGTTAAATTAGCAAAAGAAACAAATACAGCTAAATTCGACGCATCAGTTGAAGTTAGCTTTAAATTAAACGTTGATCCACGTCATGCAGATCAACAAATTCGTGGAGCAATGGTTCTACCTCATGGAACTGGTAAAACACAAAGAGTTTGTGTAATTACTCAGGGACCTAAAGAACAAGAAGCAAAAGATGCTGGAGCAGATTTTGTAGGTGGAACAGAATTATTAGAAGACATCAAAAAAGGATGGTTTGATTTTGATGTTATCGTAGCTACACCTAACATGATGGGTGAATTAGGAAAATTAGGACGTGTCTTAGGACCTAAAGGATTAATGCCTAACCCTAAAACTGGTACAGTTACAATGGATGTTGCGAAAGCTGTAGAAGATATTAAAAAAGGTAAAGTTGAATACCGTGTAGATAAAGAAGGTAATATCAATTTAATGATTGGTAAAGTTAGCTTTACAGAAGAACAATTAGCAGATAACTTCAATGCTATTTATAACACTATTGCCAAAGCTCGTCCAGCTGCAGTAAAAGGTGCTTATATTAAAAACCTTGTATTATCAACTACAATGGGTCCTGGAATCCGTGTAGAAATTGTAAAATAAGGTTGACAAACTTTTAAACAAAGTTTAAAATATTAATGTTATCAATATACCAAAGACAGTAACGGCAGTATGCTTAATTATGTTACCGAGGTAGAAAGCAAGTACTATAAAACTTTCACCCGTAGACTGTCTACGGGTGTTTTATATCTCTCTTGAAGGGTATATTGTTACATATAAATCAGGAGGTGTAAAGTTCATGAATCAGGCAATTATCGATAGCAAAAAAGCAGTTGTATCTGAGATTTCACAAAAAATGAAAGAATCAGATTCATCAGTTGTTGTTGAATACCGTGGATTGAGCGTTGCAGAAGTAACAGAATTGCGTAGAGAACTTCGTAAAGAAGGCGTTGAATTAAAAGTATATAAAAACTCATTAAGTCAGCGTGCTGCTGAAGAAGTTGGAGCAAGCGAATTAGTTAAAGATTTAACTGGACCAAACGCTATTGCATTTGGTAATGATGCAGTTGCCCCTGCTCGCGTTTTAGCAAAATTTGCTAAAAATCACGAAAATTTAGTATTAAAAAGCGGTATTGTAGAAGGTAAAGTTGTTGGAGTTGAAACAATTAAAGAATTATCTGCATTACCAAACCGTGAAGGTATGTTATCAATGTTATTAAGCTGTTTACAAGCACCAGTACGTCAATTCGCATGTGCTGTTAAAGCTGTAGCAGACAAAAATGAAGAAGGTACAGCACCAGCTGCTGACACTGAAGAAGCTGCTGCTTAATTGATGCGGCAAACTTAATAGGAGGAAAATAAAATGGCAAAATTAAACCAAGAAGACATCTTAGCTTATTTAGAAGAAGCTACAATCTTAGAACTTAATGAATTAGTAAAAGCAATCGAAGAAAAATTCGACGTAACTGCTGCTGCTCCAGTAGCTGTAGCTGCTGTAGCTGCAGATGCTGAAAATGCAGGACCAAGCGAAGTAACTGTTACATTAACTGATGTAGGAGCTACAAAAGTTAAAGTTATCAAAGTTGTTCG
>JARHZK010000068.1 GCA_029258245.1 Longicatena sp.
CAGCCATGTTATCTGGGTGTAATGTACGTCCAGTACCACCACCAGATGCTACTGAGAAGTATTTTTTACCTTGTTCGATACATTCTTTTTTATAAGTACCTGCAACTGGGTGTTGGAAACGAGTTGGGTTTGTAGAGTTACCTGTAATAGATACATCTACACCTTCGTGATGCATAATAGCTACACCTTCACGAACATCATCAGCACCGTAGCAATTTACTTTAGCTCTTTCTCCATCAGAGTAAGCTGTTTTAGAAACTTCTTTTAATTCTCCAGTGAAGTAGTCAAATTCTGTTTCAACATGAGTAAATCCATTGATACGAGAAATGATTTTAGCTGCGTCTTTTCCTAAACCATTTAATATAACACGTAATGGTTCTTTACGAGCTTTATTAGCGTTACGAGCAATACCAATTGCACCTTCAGCAGCTGCAAAACTTTCGTGTCCTGCTAAGAAAGCAAAACATTTAGTATTGTCATCAAGTAACATAGCAGCCAAGTTACCATGTCCTAAACCTACTTTACGATCATCAGCAACAGATCCTGGAATACAGAATGCTTGTAAACCTTCACCTAAAGATTTCGCAACTTCATAAGCTGTTTTGTCACCTTTTTTGATTGCGATTGCAGAACCTACAATATAAGCCCAGCATGCGTTTTCAAAACAAATTGGTTGAATACCTTTTACGATTTCGTAAACGTCAACACCTAAGTCATCACATAGTTTTTTTGCTTCTTCGATGGAAGAAATACCATATGAATTTAAAACTTCATTGATTTTATCAATACGTCTTTCGAATCCTTCAAATAATGCCATGATTTTTCCTCCTATTCGTGTCTTGGGTCGATATATTTAACTGCGTCAGCAAAACGACCATAAGATTTTTTTGCATTGTTTAATGCTTCTTCAGGATTTACACCCTTTTTAACAGCATCCATGAATACACCCATATTTACATATTCATAACCGATAATTTCATCGTTTGCATCAAGACCCATTCTTAAAATGTATCCTTCAGCTAAGTTTAAGTAACGAGGCCCTTTTAATTTAGTTGAGTACACTGTACCAACTTGTGAACAAGTTCCTTTACCTAAATCTTCTAATCCTGCACCGATAGGAAGTCCGTTTTCAGAGAATGCAGATTGTGTACGTCCATAAACAATCTGTAAGAATAATTCACGCATTGCAGTGTTGATTGCATCACATACTAAGTCCGTGTTTAATGCTTCTAATAATGTTTTACCAACGATTGCTTCACTAGCCATAGCAGCTGAGTGAGTCATACCTGAGCATCCTAATGTTTCAATTAATGCCTCTTGAATGATACCTTCTTTAACATTTAATGTTAATTTGCAGGCACCTTGTTGAGGGGCACACCATCCAATACCGTGTGTTAAACCTGAAATATCTTTAATTTCTCTTGAGTTTACCCATTTTCCTTCTTCAGGAATAGGTGCACATCCATGACTTGCACCACATTTAACAGTGCACATGTTTTCAACTTCTTTTGAATAAATCATGTCATTTCTCCTTTCTCACATAATCCATGAAAGATTTACTTCATACGATACTACTTATATATAAGTAGTTGCCTGTAACAATATCATTTTCCTCTATATTAAATGACACCGTTGAGGACGATTCCTAATTAAATTTGAATTTGATAATATCTTCACAATAAATAGCGTCCTACGTAATCATTTTAATTCTTTTCCTATTTTATGTCAATAAAATTCAAGCTATTAATATTACCTAAAACACCTTATTTTACATTCAATTTTACAAATTCAAAGTTTGAAACGCTTACATCAAAAACGCAACCGTTTTCACAAAAAAAAGTTTCAAGTTTTTTACCTGAAACCAATTTTACTATTCAAATTTTGTCACAGTACAATTACCAGGAACAATCGACATAAGATTCTTTTTTCGATCTAACCCGTGATAAACTTCATGAATAGGTAAATAAACCCCACCATGAGCAACTAATAAAATATTCTTTTTTTTACACTCTTCTTGAATTTCTTTAATAAAACTTTGTACTCTCAAAAAGAAATCATTTAAATCTTCTGCATGCGGACACAGTAGTTTATCGAAGGACCATAAATAAACATGATTTTTTTCTAAATTAGTTCCTTCTAAATCTCCAAAACATCGCTCGGCCAAGCGTTTTTCAACAACAATCTCACAATCCATATTTTGACAAATGACTTCTGCCGTCTGTTTTGCCCTTAATAATGGACTGCAATACACTTTGTCAATCGTAATATTCTTAAATAATTTACTTGTTTCATATGCTTGTTGAATACCAGTTTCATTTAATGGAATATCTGTATTTCCTTGTAATTTTCGTTCTTTATTCCACTCTGTCATTCCATGTCTTACATAATATAAACTCAAGTTTATTACCTCCTAACCCCTCATTCCTTACAAATTTGATCAATTAACATTCCTACATGTTCAGGTTGATGCGCATCACTTGCAGTGATAATAGAAACCCCATAGTTTTTTAAAATCTTCAAGAATGCTGGGTTTGTTCCTAAATCTTCATGTTGATATCGATAATGAATACCTGTATTATGTTCCATTTTCACATGATGTTTTTTTGCTAAATAAGCAATTCTTTCATATGTTGGAATTAAATCATAAGTAGGTACATAATGAAATAATTTCAATTGATCTGGATGACCTATTTGTGTAAACAAGTCACTTTGAATCATATCTTCCATAATTTCATAATATCGTCGATATATTTCATTCACATCAAATCGATCCCATAAAATTTCTCTTGAAAAATCATTCATATCATACAACAATCCATCAATAGAATGAATACTACCAATCACAAAATCATAAGGATATTGATTTAAAATTGTCTTTATTAATTTTTTATCTTTAGGAGCATAACAAACTTCTAATCCAAATTTCACTTCTATTGGAAGTTCCATCTTTTTCATTTCCTCAAGAAGCGCCTGATACTTTGAAATAGGTTCTAAACACTTGTTTTTCAACCATTCTTGCTGTCGAATATCTGTTTGTTTTAATAATTCATACATGGGAGCAAATTCAATAAAGCGATGAGAATGGTCCAATATATAAATACTTGTTAAACCTTTTTCTACAGCTGTTTCTACAAACTTCATACAATATTGTACGCTTAAAGGTCCATTTTCTAAATGTATATGTCCATCTATCACGATGATCACCTCTATTTTCTAAATCATACTAGAGTTTCATCATGATTTCAATTTTAATTTTATTAAATTGACATGAATCCCGCAGGTTTCTTTGGGAACTCTAGCAATGGATTTTCATGCATATTATATTCTTCTTTTTCCATATCTTCTTGTTGTACTACATAACTTTCTTCTTCAATTAATCCAGCTTGATACATTGCGCCAATCATATCCGTATATATAAGCAAATCATCTGCTAGAACCCGATTATTCCCATTCTGATCCAATAACATAGATAATCGAATTTTGTTTTCAAATGTTCCATTTGCTACTGTAATTAATAAATTTCCAATTCGTTTTGAATAGCGTATAAAACCTTCCGATGTATATTCTTCACACCGAAATCCAAACTGAGATAATTTCATTAAGGCTTCATCATTTCTAAGTTTCATAAAAATCCTCCAATTTTAAATTCCTTTATTATAGTATGCAATTTTTATCTATATTTATTCAAAATGATTGTGTGTTGTTACATCTAAACTATATCGTACAAACATAAAAAAGACAAGTCCACAATATAGTATAAAAGACCACATTTGTGATCTTATATTAGAATTCCATTACAATGATCAATTTCATGTTGAATTATTTGCGCCGTAAAATCTTTATATGTACGAATTTTTACTTTCATATCCTTATCATAATAACGTACTTTGATACTTTTATATCTCTTTGCTTTTCTTGTTCCATCCAAAGATAAACAACCTTCTTCTGCCATATAACTTTCTTTTGAGGTTTTTATTATCTCAGGATTCATCATAATTACATAAGATTTACTTTCCATATCTTCAAAAGCAATTATATTTTTACATACACCAATCATATTGGAAGCCATACCCACACAATGACCTTTATGATGTTGTAGTGTCTCTAACAAATCCTTTGCAACATCCAAATCATCTTTAGTTGCCACATCACATTTCTTTTGTAAAATTTCAACATTATGATTAATTTCCCTTATCATTTTTATCCTCTCGTTTATTTCTTTTCATCTAATTTATAACGTTGTACCCATGAATCAAATTTTTCTTCCGTAATTCCATCATCATCAGGAACCAATTCATTTACCATTTTACCATTTTCCACGTAATATAAAATTGGTGTTGCAGTCATTGTTTTAAAATGACTTTGAATCTTTTTTATGACTTCTTTTCGATTCTTGTTTTCATCCTCATCAATAGAAACTTCATATACTGTAACATTATGATTTGATAAATACCCATCTAACATAACCTTAAAATCATTGCAGTGTGTACACCAACTTTGACTAAACAAGATTGTAAATTCTTCTTTATTTTTTATTTTTTCTTCCATTTTTGCCACTGAAATACGCTCGATTTTCCCTGGTGTATCATCTCTTGTATATCCTTTACATCCGCTTAATAACAAACAAATAAATGTTAATATGAATAATGATTTTTTCATAATTGCCTCCATTCTTTATATAAAATCACATAAAATAATAATATATTACTAGTATGCTTTAAAATTTATTCTAAAAAAACAACTTGCTTTTATTTTCTATAATCTACAAAAGAATAAACTATAAATCCATAAAACATTTATATTATATCATGTACTCCTATATACAAAATACTTAAAAGCATCCAATAAAACAAAATTCATTTCATATAAAAAACTAAAACTTTTTAACTAGACAATATTTCTGACGTAAATGAGATGCGTGTTCAGCACTAATCAAATCATCACACTCAGCACTATTGATCGAACCCAAGACTTCATCCATCATGCAATCTAACAAACTACTTCTATCTTTTATTCCAACTAATAATTGTTCAATATCGTTTTGTAAGAATATTGGTAATTCAACATCGTACATATCTTTTTCAAAAACAGTTTCATCAAAATATTCATGCAACATAATTTCACTTCCTTTTAATTAAATATATATTTACAATACAAAATATACCACATGTAAATAAAAAAATGGAATTTTTTATCATTTTAAGCATTACTTTATGTCTTTTTTAGACTATACAATAGGAGTGAATAGTCTAGAAAATGCGTAAAAGCTTGCCATATAGATTTTAAAAAATAATATATTACTAGTATACTTTAAAATTTGTACTAAAAAACAACTTGCTTTTATTTTCTATAATCTATAAAAGAATAAACTATAAATCTAAAAAACATTTATATTATATCATGTATTAGTATATATAGTATGCTCAAAAGCATCGAACAAAATAAAATTCATTTAATAATATAAAAAAATCTTCCATATGGAAGATTATTTTTTTTAATGGCGCCTTAAACAGGACTCGAACCTGTGACCTGTCGGTTAACAGCCGAATGCTCTACCAACTGAGCTATTAAGGCATTTCCTAACTGCTCGTATATAATATCATAAACTATTTTCTTTGGCAATAACTTTTTTAATTTTTTTTAATATTATCTAATATTTTATAGATAATCAAAAATTCTATATGTTATAATACACTCAAAGGAGAAATTAATCTTATGAAAGAAATTCAATTAAATACAACTTATGAAGAAACTATTGAAGTAAAAGAATCTATGCTTGCTTGTAATGTAGGAAGCGGAATCGTCTCTGTCTACGCAACTCCTATGATGATTGCTTTAATGGAACATGCAGCAGCAACTTGCTTAAACAAATTTCTAGATGAAGGAGAAACAAGTGTAGGTGTTATGATGAACACAACACACGATGCTGCTACTCCATGTGGGATGAATGTTCATGTATGTGCAAAAATCATCGAAGTTGATCGTAAAAAAATAAGTTTTGAAATTATAGCCAATGATGAAAAAGATATCATTGGAAAAGCAATTCACAATCGATTTATTGTTCAAAAAGAGAAATTCGAAGCAAAAGCACAAGCAAAACTTTAAGGAGTGTATGATATTTCGTACACTCACTTTTTATATATTTAAAAAAATAAAAAAAGTTCAATTTCTTGAACTTCGTTTATATATTGGTGGAGCTTAGCGGGATCGAACCGC
>JARHZK010000133.1 GCA_029258245.1 Longicatena sp.
GGTGACAAATATGTATTTGAATGCATGAAGGAACACAATTATACAGTTGGTGGAGAACAGAGTGGACATATTATTTTTAATGAATATGAAAACACAGGTGATGGATTAATGACTGCTTTACAATTGTTAAAAGTAATGACATCAACAAAGAAATCATTAAAACAATTAAGCAAGGATTTATTTATTTATCCACAGTTATTAGTTAATACTCCAGTAAAAGATAAACATAAAACATTAGAAAATGAAGAATTAAAGTCTGTTATTGATGAAGTTGCAAAAGAACTTGGGGATGATGGTAGAATCTTAGTAAGACCAAGTGGAACAGAACCGTTGATTCGAGTTATGGTAGAAGCAAAAACAGATGATTTATGTAATGAATATGTATATCGTGTCGTTGATTTTATTAAAGAAAAAGGTTTATAAAAAGAAGGGATTGGTGAAAACTAATCCCTTTTTTAAGGTAGAGATGATAGGATAAACTAGTGTGATTTTATGTGAAAATATAGGAATAAAGGAAAAATGCTTTTTTTATCGCATAATTTGTTTTAAAATAAAGATAAGAGGTGATTTTGGTGAAAAAAGTAATTTGTATTGTTGAAGACGAAAAGGCAATTAATGACTTAGTAAATCAATATTTAAAAAAAGAAGGATATGAAGCACGATCTTATTATACATATGAAGAAGCAAGTGCTCATGTTGCAGATGATGATGTACATTTATGGATTTTAGATATAATGTTAGATGATAAAAGTGGATTTGATTTAATTGAAGAAATACGATTACAGGGAAAAGATATTCCGGTTATATTTATGTCTGCAAGAGATAAGGAATTTGATCGAATCATTGGACTGGAAAAAGGTAGTGATGATTATATTACAAAACCATTTTCACCAAAAGAATTAGTTCTACGTGTTAATAATGTAATTAAGCGAGTATATAAAGATGATAGCAATCGTATTATGATTGATGGATACGAATTAGATGAGGAACAACGCAAAATTTTTGATAATGGAAAAGAAATTGATTTAACCACAAAAGAATTTGATTTATTGATGATGTTTATTAGAAATAAAGGTATGGCATTTAACCGTGAAGCTATTTTAACAAATGTATGGGAAGAAAATTATTATGGTAGTGATCGCGTAGTGGATGATACATTACGTAGATTAAGGAAAAAACTTCCAAATTTAAATATACATACAATTTATGGCTATGGTTATCGTTTAGGATAATATATGAAAAGGTTTAATGAATTTATTAAAGGTTTGTCACTGAGTCAACAATTATTTGTGTTAATTATATTTTTTGTAACATTTTTTGCGGCTTTTTTCTTTGTTTATGTTGATGGAAGAGTCAATAATGCGATAAATGAGCAGATATTTCGTTCTCTGGATGATACGCAAAATACATTGATTAGTGCAAATGCAATTTTGGATATTCCTAGCAAAACAGCAAATATTGAAAATTATCCAATTTTGGTTGATAGAGATGGTGTTCCACATTTTATAGTTTCTGTGGAACGAAATGAGTCTGAATGGAATCAAATTGAAAAAGATTTGAAAGATTTACGTAGAAGTGATGAGGATAGAATTCATGGAATTTATAAGAATGTGGGAAGAGGATTAGATTCTTATTACAGTATTTTAAGAATATCTGAGCAACGTTTTTTACTTTCTAAAACATATAGTGACAATATGAATAGATTAGAAGATGTTTTAGTAAATAGTGTTGTGAATATAACGATTATTGTAGTTGGATTTTTCTTTATTATATTAATGTTATGGGTAATTACATTAATTCATCCATTAAATCAAATGCGTAATTATATAGAACGTATAAAGTTAGGGAAAGATGCAGAATTGCATATTAATCGAAAAGATGAAATTGGAGAATTAGCTGATGCATTAGTAAGTATGCGAGAAGAATTATTGAGACAAGAAAAAACAAAGGAAGAAATGGTTCATAATATATCTCATGATTTGAAGACACCAATTGCTACTATTAAATCTTATGGAGAAAGTATTAAAGATGGTATTTATCCATATGGTACATTAGAAAAGAGCGTTGATGTAATTATCGAAAATGCAGATCGATTAGAAACAAAAGTACATTCTTTGTTGTTTATGAATCGTGTTGAATATTTAATATCGCAAGAGTGTGAAGGAATTGCTAGTAATATGAAAGAAATTGTAGAGACGGTTGTACAAAATACAAAATTTATAAAACCTGAAATTACAATTTATACAGAGTTGAAAGAAGTATGGTTTGATGGATTACAGGAACCATGGAGAGTTGTCGTTGAAAATATTTTAGAAAATGCACTTCGTTATGCAAAAACTAGAATCGATATACATTTGAATGAAGAAGACGGATTGACAATTTCCAATGATGGTCCATGTATGGACGAGGATCGATTAAAAGTGTTGTTTAAACCATATGAAAAAGGACAAGGTGGAAAATTTGGTTTAGGTTTAAGTATTGTTGCAAAAGTTGTAAATGCAAATCATTATCAAGTATTTGGAGAAAATACAGCAGATGGGGTTATATTTAGAATTATTAAACCAGAAGAAAAGGAACATCGAAAAGGACATTCTTAATTTGAAAGCAGGTATTATCCTGCTTTTTTTTATTATTTGTCTAATTATAAAGATACAGACATATAATGAAAAAAGAATGGAGGATTTTATGGTAGAAATTATGGGATGTCAATTAAATGTGAAAGTGAGGGGAGAGGGACAGGGGATTTTGTTGCTTCATGGATGGGGGCAAAATATGTATATGATGAAATTTATTCAAGATGATTTATGTCAAAGATTTAAAGTTGTAAATGTAGATTTGCCAGGTTTTGGAAAAAGCAGTGAACCAAATTTTTCATGGGGAATAATAGACTATACAAATGCAATGAAAGAATTAATGGAATTATATAATATAAAAAAACCAATTATCATCGCACATTCGTTTGGTGCAAGAATTGCATTACAGTATGCATTAAAATTTCCTGTAAAAGCAATGATTTTAACAGGAGCTGCAGGTATTCGAAAGAAACACGATATGAGGTATAAAGTACGGGTTGCGTTATATAAAATTTTAAAACGATTCCCTTTTTCAGTATCAATGGGTAGTCTGGATTATCAAAATGCAAGTATTATTATGAAAGGGGTGTTGGTTAAATGCGTAAATGATGATATTAGGGAACAATTAAAAAATATCCATGTACCAACGATGCTTGTATGGGGTAAAAAAGATACAGAAACGCCATTATGGATGGGAAAACAAATGCATAAAGAAATACCAAATTCAAAATTCATATGTATTGAAAATGAGGGCCATTTTGCATATTTTACACAAGGTATTCGTTTTTTAAGAATAGTTGATTGTTTTTTGAAGGGAATGAATGAATAATGGAAGTTTTACTTTATTTATTTTATTTATATGTACCAATGAAACGAAGTTTATTAATCATGCAACAAAATAAATATTATTTTGATCGGTATGGATTATGGTTAAAAAAAGAAATAAAAATAAAAAAAAGAAATATATTCGTTACATTTATAATACTATCAAGTGTATATATATTATTATTTGTATCGAAAGAAGCGATTCCTAGAGGATTACTGTTATTACTATTATTTGTATACGGTTATGTAAATTGGAAAAAAGAAAAGGAAAAAAAGTATCGTATAGCATTACAGTATACGAGTCGTTTAAAACGATTGTATTGTATGCAGATTTTGGTTTTGTCTTTATTTATATGGGTATTCGTTCAAATGTTAGATGATTATGAGTTAATTTTTTTAACACCGTTTATATATTTTATTCCATGGATTTCAATAGCTTTAGCTGCTTTTTTCATATATCCAATGGAACAAAGTTTAAAAAGACATTATCGTATAGAAGCAGAAAATAAATTAAATATGTATCAAAATTTAATAAAAGTTGGAATTACAGGAAGTTATGGGAAAACGAGTGTAAAAACGATTTTATTTGAATTATTACAAAAATCGTATAGTGTTTTAAAAACACCAAAATCTTATAACAATAGTATGGGGATTACAAAAACAATTTTAGAATTATTGGAGCCTATTCATCAAGTATTTGTTTGTGAAATGGGAGCAGATCATAGTTATGAGTTAACAGATTTGATGAGTTTTGTGAATCCTAAATATGGAATTGTGACAACGATTGGAAACCAACATTTAGAGACATTTCATACAATGGAAGCTATTATTTATGAGAAGATGCGAGTCATTGAATTATTACCAATAGATGGTGTTGGTTTTTTAAATGCAGATAATCAATATATACGGAATTATTCTTTAAAAAACAATTGTAAAATTGTTTGGTTTGGAAAATGTGAAATGGCAGATTATCGTTATTTAAATGTAAAATATAATGAAAATGGAAGTTGTTTTGAAATTATGCATCATGGAAAATCACATTCATTTTCAACTGTTTTATTAGGAGAAAATGCGATTATTGATATTACATGTGCGATTGCTGTTGCCCATACATTAGGGGTATCTTGGAAAGAAATAAAAGAAGTCGTAAGAAAGTTACCTTATATAAGCCATCGATTAGAAAAAAGAAAAGAAAATAATATTACTATTTTAGATGATGCATATAATAGTAATCCACAAGGGGCAAAATGTGCATGTGATGTAATAAGAGAAATGAAACAACAAAGAATTATAATGACGCCAGGATTTGTTGATTTAGGAGAAGTACAAGAAGAAGAAAATAAGCTTTTTGGAGAATATATGGCAGATTGCGTTGATGATATTATTTTAGTAGGTAATACACAAACAAAAAGTATCTATGAAGGATTAGAGAAAAAATGTTATTCTAAAAATCATATTTATGTTGTAAATGATATTGATGAGGCGTTTTCTATATGTAAAAAAATTATAAAAAAACAAGCAGTTCTTTTAATTGAAAATGATTTACCTGATGTTTATCATCATTAAGACACAATTTTTTTAGGCATGAATATACTACCATAGAGAAGGGAAGGTTTTAATATCATGCAAATACATGTGGCAGTAGTTTTTGGTGGAAGATCTGTAGAACATGAAATTAGTATATTATCTGCTATACAAGTGATTGCAGCAATGCCAGAAAAATATCAAGTTATACCTATTTATATAGCAAAAGATGGTAGAATGTATAGTGATTCTAGTTTTGTAGAAGTAGATTTGTTTAAAGATTTAGCAAATGTGTGTCAGAAAAAATATGAAATACATTTTGTTAAAAAATACCATCAAGTATATATAAATTGGAATCAGTTTCATATATTAAAAGCGTATGAGCCAATTGATTTTGTTTTGCCTATATTGCATGGTACGAATGGAGAAGATGGAAGTTTCCAAGGTTTCTTGAAGACTTTACAAGTACCGTTTGCATTTGGTGATGTTTTATCCACAGCAATAGCACAAGATAAAGTTGCGATGAAAATGATTTTGCAAGATCGAGGATTACCTATTACTTCGTGGTTTTATTGGTATAAATTTCAGCCATTAGATGAAACTTTTTTTGCGAAAGCTTCTCGTTTAGGATATCCGATGATTGTAAAACCTAGTAATTTAGGAAGTAGTATAGGAATTAAGATTGCAGAAGATGGTGAAATGTTGAAAGAAGCCATGGAAGATGCATTTTGTTATGATGATAAGATTGTAGTTGAAAAATTAGTAATGCCACTTCGTGAATTTAATATTTCAGTAAAAGGAAATGCACAAAAACAAGATTGTAGTGTTGTTGAAGAAGTAATGAAAGAAGATACAATTTTGTCTTATAGAGATAAATATGAAAAAGAAGATTGTAGTAAAGGAATGGCAAATGTATCAAGAATAATTCCAGCGGATCTTTCTAAGGAAGAGGAAGAACAAATGAAGGAATATGCATTAGCTGCATTTCAAGTGTTACAGTCTGAAGGGATTGTAAGAGTTGATTTTTTAATGAATGCAAACACAAAAGATATTTATGTTAATGAGATAAATTCAATTCCAGGTTCTATGGCATATTATTTATGGGAAGCTAGTGGAATATCATTTATGGATATAATCGATGAAGTTATTATGTTGGGAATTGAACGTTATCGAGAACAACAAAAAAAGATATATACATTTGATACAAATATATTGCAAATAAAACAGCGAAAGGGAATAAAAAAATAAAAGATGGAGAGCCATCTTTTATTTTTTTAAAGTATTCATTTTTTCTAATAAATAATATAAGCGAACTTTATCTTTTTCATTTGGAGGTATATTCGTATTATACAGATAGTGTTGTAAAACATCCGCATCTTTTAAAGTTTCAGATAAAGGGCTGTCTTGTCTATTTAACTTATTGGAATGACAAGTAATCGTGGTACAAATCGTTCGTATTTCATTCCTGGTAAATAAATTCGATTCTTCTAATATAGATTTTGCTAGTTTTGCACTATGTTCCGCATGTATAGAATGAGGACAATTTTCAACATATAAAGCAATATCATGTAGCATTGCTGCAATACATGCTAATTCTTCATTTTCATTACGAATTTTAGCAAGAAGTACAGCTATTTGTGCAACACCATACGTATGAATATAAGCGAGTTTACGAAGATTTTCTTGTGCGATTTTTTTTATTTGATCATCTACTTTTTCACGAATAAATTCTAAACGATCCATGAAATCCCTCCTATATGGATATATTGTTTTTTTGTATATAAAGATAAGTACAAAAAAACTGATATAGTATATGCTACATCAGTTCTTTTTATGAATTATTGATAATTATTCAGTTACAACAGTAACATTACTAGCTTGTTGACCACGATCGCTATCAACTACATCAAAAGTTACGTTTTGTCCTTCTTCTAATGTACGGAAACCATCACATTGGATGCTAGAATAATGTACGAATACATCTTTTCCTTCATCTGAAGTGATGAAACCATAACCTTTTTCTGCATTAAACCATTTTACTTTACCTGTACTCATGCTTAGTACCTCCTTATATTATTTAATAAGAAGCACTCAAATGTATAAAAAAATCACAGTCTCTTGGATCTTGTACACATGAGATATAAATACAATTCCGAGAACATGTGAATCTTGAAATCATAATTATTGCTTTTTATTACATACAAACAATACCACTTATTAGATATAAAGTCAAATGTTAATTTGCAATTTAAAAAAAAGAATGAAAGCAGTTTCAAGATTGTATGATTTGGTTTATAATGATATTATGAATATAAGAAAATGGAGGTAGATGAAGAATGTTAATAAAAGATGAAAATTTACGAATTGCAGTAGCAAGAGAATTACATATAAACGAAGAAGAAATTGATGAAAATAAATTGGAACAATTAACAAGATTATCTGCAAGAAGTTCTGAAATTGTATCATTAGAAGGCTTAGAAGCAGCGGTTAATCTACAATATTTAGATTTATGTGGAAATCGCATTGAAGATTTAAATCCAATGAAAGAGTTAAGAGAGATTGAATATTTAAACTTATCAAAAAATATGTTACGTGATATTCAGGCGTTACGAGAATATCGACAATTGGAACGATTGGATATTTCACGTAATAATTTATATACGATGGATATTAGTGCGATTGCTGGAATGATTAACTTACGCGAATTGAATTTAGAACGAAGTAAGGTTGATAATTTAGTATATTTAGAAAATGCGAAAAAATTGAATGTTCTTTATACGAGTATTGAAAATGGTCCGTTCCCATTAGGAATATTGGGTACTTTGAATAATTTAAAAGAATTGCATATGAATAAAATGTGGTTATATGATATTGCAGATTTAACATATTTAAAAAACATTGAAGTTTTAGATCTTTCTACAAATTTATTTTCGGATTTATCGCCTATCCAATATATGAAAAAAACATTACGTAAATTAAATTTAACGAATAATCAATATTTAAAAGATTGTAGTATGTTGGAAGAATTTCCAAATCTTGAAGTGTTAGATTTATCTTATGATACGATTGATGATTTTTCGTTTTTAAAAAAATTAAAGAACTTGAAGGAATTACGATTAATTCAGTGTGGTTTAAATGATTTACGCAATTTAAAGGGATTGACGAAATTAGAAAAGTTGGATATTTCAGAAAATGATGTGAAACATACAGAAGTTTTAAAAGAAATGAAAAATTTAATTTATTTTAAGGCAAGTTGTTGTCAATTAGAAAATATTGATTTTTTAAAAAATGCAAAAGAATTAGGAGAGGTAAATATTTACAATAATAATATAACAGATATTAGTGTGTTAAAAGGTTGTGAAAAGATGACGTCATTAAATGTTGGAAACAATGATGTTAAAGATATTAATTGTCTACAAGATATGAAAAACTTAGAATGTCTATGCTTGTCACATAATAATATTGAAAGTATCGAACCATTGGACAATCTGGTTAACTTATCAAAAATAGATTTGTATGATAATGTAATTACGGATCTTTCCTCTTTACGCAATTTGAAATATTTAACTTCGTTGCGTTTAGATCATAATGGAATTATGGATTTATCACCTCTGGAAGATTTAACAAATTTAACATCCTTAACTCTAAAAGCAAATTATATTACAGATTTAGCTCCATTAAAAAAATTAAAAAAATTATGTGAATTACGTCTGGATGATAATCCAATTGAAGACATATCAATGTTAGAAGATATGGAATATTATGATAAATTTTCATATTAAAAGTAGGTTGTAATAAAATATAGTTTTTATAGTATATATCTTTGTTTATATAATGCATGGTAATAAATTCTATATAAATGTTTGATTTATGAATTATATTCGTAAAAAATATAAAGATAATTGATAAAAAAATGAGAAGATTAAAATAAATAGTGAAATAAATTTTGAAATCATGTATAATGGAAACAATGAGTAGAATGGAAGGTGCATTATGACAGTATTAGGATGGGTTATTGTTTTTGTAGTAGCAATTGTTATATTTTTAGGTATTTCATTTTATAAAGATAGAATGCTAAATAAAATATTAAAAGCAATCCAAACCCGTAAATTTAAAGAGGCATTTGAAATTATTGATTCTTCGGCTTGTAAATATTTTTTTCCTGCATTTAATCGTGAATATATGCGTTTAAATGCGTATTATATGATGGGCGATGTAAAAGAAATAAAAAATCAATTAGAACTTATGTTGCATATGCGTATTAGCAAAAAACAAAGAGCAAATGTAGCAATCAAAGCATTTTATTTTTATGTGGATGAAGAAAACCGTGTAAAAGCAAAAGAAATGTTAGAAGATATAAAAGGATTAATTTCAGATGTTATGTATGAACAAATGAGATTGATTTATGAAATTGTTTTATTAGGAAAAACAAATTATGTGGATCTTATGGAGGAGCAGATAAAAACTGAAAAAGATGGATTTAATCGTGGAATGTATCATTATTTCTTAGCGATTCAATATGGTCATCTTGATGAAAAGAAAAAACGTATTGAGCATTTACATAAAGCTAAAAATGATATGAAGGGAACTCCATATGAAATCAAAATTAATCAAATGTTAAAAGAAAAATAATTATTGTATAGGAAAAAGCAGGTGTTTGGATCTGCTTTTTTTAATGATTTGTTATTGGGAAAAATAAAAATGAAGGATTTTAGAATTATAATATAGGAAGATAATACAGAGAAGTATGATATTTTAATAGGTAAATCATTCTAATTTATGAATTTATATAAAAAGAATTACAAAAATTGAAAAAACTAATCATTTTCAGATGAAATTTTTTTGATTTTGATGTAAAATTATTTATATTCATAGGCAATTATAAAATGAAGCTATTTAGGAGGAATATCCATGTTTAATGAAAATGAAGAAATGTATGAAGTAAGTGATTTTGATACGGATGTGAATGAAAAAAAAGTATTGATTGAAGAAGCAAAAAAACTAGCTGAAAACGAAGATGCAGATTATAACGAAGCTGTTAAGTTGCAAAAACGTTTTCGTAGAATTCCAAGTTGGGAATCTGCATATGATGAAGATTTAGAAGAAGAATTTAATAAATATGTAGATGTTGTGTTTGGTAAACGCAGAGAACAATTTGGAAAAAATGAAGATTTGAAAAAAGAGTTGATTCATAAAGCGAATGTTATTTTAGAATCTGATAACTTTAATAAATTTACAAAAGAAATGAATGAATTAATGGATGAATGGAAAAAAATTGGTTCTGCAGGTAGAGAATTAGATGATCAATTATGGGAAGCATTTAATTCAGCACGTCAAAAATTCTTTGATGGTAAGCATAAAGCATGGGAAAATATGCAAAGTGGATTTGCAAATGCTAAAAAAGTAAAAGAAGAATTAATTTTAAAAGCAAAATCTTTAGAAGAATCTGAAGAATGGCGAAAAACAAGTGAAGCTTATCATGATATGATGAGTGAATGGAAAAAAGTTGGAAGTGCAGGACGTGAATTTGAAAATGATTTATGGGATGCATTCAATGAAAGTAGACAAAAGTTTTATCAACGTCGAAATGCATTCTACGAAGCTTTACATAGTGAACAAGATGAACACTGCGCTAAAAAAGAAGAATTGATTGCGCAAGCAAAAGCAATTTTGGATAGTGAAAAGTTTACAAGAGAACAGACTGCGCAAATGAAAGAGTTTGGTATTTGTTGGAAAGAAATTGGTTCTGCAGGCAAAAATAAAGAAAATGAACTTTGGAATCAATTCCGTGGAATTATGGATGAATATTTTGCGGGATTAAAAGAATCGAATGAACGTAGACATCAACAATGGCGTCAACGTTTAATTGATGCTAGAACACGTAAACAAGAATTAATTCAAAATCAAAAACGTCAAATCCAATATATGGAAGAAGAGAAGATTGGATTATTAGGGCAACGTGCCATTGATGACATGGATGATAAAATTGAAGAAAAGGAATTATTTATTCAACAATTAGAAGCAGAAATTAACGATATTGAAAAAACATTAGAAAAAGATTAAGAATATTGGAGGAATGGAGGAAACATTCCTCCTTTAAATTATGAAAGGGTTTAATATGGCAAGATTACAATGGAGTAAGATTACAAGTGAGAAAAGAATTCCAAATGTACAAAAAAAAGAAACAGCTAAATTTCGTAGCGAAATTGAAAGTGATTATCATAGAATAATAAAAAGTGCTTCCTTTCGTCGATTACAGGATAAAACACAAGTTTTTCCATTAGATCATAGTGATTTTGTCCGTACACGTTTAACGCATTCTATGGAAGTTAGTTCATTGGCAAAACTAATGGGGAAACAAGTCTGTAATGGAATTGCAGAGAGGCATTTAGAGACATTTGAAAATATGCCAGATACAATTAAAGTTATGGAAACGTTAAACTGTGCTGGACTATTACATGATATTGGTAATCCTCCATTTGGACATTTTGGTGAATTTAGTATTCGTGATTGGTTCAAGAAAAATTTGGATTTAAAAAAAATTCATGGTGAATCATTGAGAACAATATTAGATCAACAACAGATTGCTGATTTAGAAAATTTTGAAGGAAATGCACAGGCAATTCGTGTTATTACAAAACTTCATCGATTTGTTGGAAATCATGGTATGCATTTAACTTCAGCAGTGATGGACACTATAATTAAATATCCATATTCATCGTTAGCGATGGTAGATGAAAAAATAAAAAATCCCAACAATAGGAATTTGCTGAAAAAGAAAGTTGGATACTTTCAGAGTGAAATACAAGAAATTAAGAATATAAAAAGCAATACAGGTACTTTATATATGCGAAATCCTTTATGCTATTTGCTGGAAGCAGCGGATGATTTGGCATATACTTTTGCTGACTTAGAAGATGGATATAATAAAGGTTTATATACATATGATGACTTATACGATTTGATTCAGTCTATAGGAAGTGAATATGATTGCAGAATGCTTGGAAAAGAACTAGAAAAAAGTATAGAAGAAAATCAAGGCGAAAATTCATTTGAAATATATAAGCAGGCAATATCATCCTGGTTAACAAAAAAACAATTGTATTGCGTATCACAAATGAGTGAGACTTTTTTAAACAATTATGAAGATATTATGAATGGATGTTTTAATAAAGAATTAATCAATGAAAGTGATGAGGGCTTGTTGATTAATACATTGAAAAAATTTGCTTACGATCGAATATATAACCATGTATCTGTACTAAAGTTAGAACTCATGGGAAATGAAGTATTGACATTTTTGATGGATCGTTTCATTGATGCGTTGATTTATTATGATACAGATGAAGAAATGAGTGAAATTCAAAAAAAATACATTGATTTATTGTCTCATAATTATTTAGATCAATATCATACAGCAGTAACGGATATACAAGATGAAAAAAATAGATTATATCATCGATTATTGCTAGGAACAGACTTTATTTCTGGAATGAGTGATAGTTATGCGCAAAGATTATATAGAGATTTAAGGGGATTTTACTAAAGGAACATTATTATGTTTCTTTTTTTTATTGTTATATTTCATATGTAATAAAATTATGATAATATATAAGACGGGGTGTTGTGTGTGAAATTAATACTATTGATTGTAGGAGAAGAACATTTGAAGAATATTACATCGGTTTTGATTAAACATGGTTATTCTGCTACAGAAATAGGAAATAACGGGGAGTTCTTGCAATATGGAGATGCAGTCCTATTATTGGGGGTAGAAGACGAAGAAGCAGATCGAGTGGTTCATCTGATAAAAGACGAAGGACAAAAACTAGGAGATAGTTGTCTGTTTCAAAATCGTGTAAAGATATTTATAATGCCGATGAATTTGTTTGAAAAAGTCAATGTTAAAAAATAAATAAAAAAATATAAAAAAGTTTTAAAAAAATGTTGACATATAAAAAAAGAAATGATATTATATACGAGCGTTAAGGGAAACAAACGAGATAACTTAACGAAATGAAAAAATGGAGGTTTAGCTCAGTTGGGAGAGCATCTGCCTTACAAGCAGAGGGTCAGGGGTTCAAGTCCCTTAACCTCCACCATTAAATGCCGACTTAGCTCAATTGGTAGAGCAACTGACTTGTAATCAGTAGGTTGTGGGTTCAATTCCTATAGTCGGCACCATCTTAAAGATGGGGAGGTAGCGAAGTGGCTAAACGCGGCTGACTGTAACTCAGTTCCATTTGGTTCGGCGGTTCGAATCCGTCCCTCCCCACCATTAATTATTGGGGTATAGCCAAGCGGTAAGGCACCAGACTTTGACTCTGGCATTTCACTGGTTCGAATCCAGTTACCCCAGCCAATTTTATAAAAGCAACAATTATGACCCGTTAGCTCAGTTGGTAGAGCATCTGACTTTTAATCAGAGGGTCGGGCGTTCGAATCGCCCACGGGTCACCAATTGTTAATATGCGGGTGTAGTTCAATGGTAGAACTTCAGCCTTCCAAGCTGACTACGTGAGTTCGATTCTCATCACCCGCTCCAGTTTGATTGTTATCCTCAACATCCGTTGAGGATTTTTTTTGCTGAATAATTAATAGAAATAAAAGAATACTAATTATGAGGTGAAAGTATGAATGAAAATGATGCGCTAAATCAATTATTGAAAGGAACATATATGGGAATCTCAATTTTTGAAAATTTAATATCTCAATTACAAAGTGAAACGCTACATAAAGAATTCGATGAAATTTTGTTTGCATTACGAATTCATGAAAAATCTTTAATTGCTTTGTTAAAATCAAAAGGATTTGATGCGAGTTATCATGTTGGTATTATGGGATCGATTACAGAATTTATAGAAAATATAAAAAGTAAAATGTTAACATCAGATAAAGAAGTATTGGAATCTGCAATCTATAATATGCGTATGGCAGAAAAGGCTATATTAGTATATGATGATAAATATTCTATGTTTGATGATGGATTAATTAAAATATTTAAAATTATGAAAGAAGATTATATGTCGTTTTATCATAAGCTAAATAAATATTTAATTGAATTTAAAAGATAATCTTGTCTTTCACATATTTTATCATGTATAATTCTTCTTAGAAAGAAGGTTTGTTATGAAAGTACAAGATAGATTTTTAAAATATGTTAGTTTTGATACTCAATCTCAAGAGGAATCAAACTTAACACCAAGTACTTTGAAACAATTAAAATTGGCTGAGTATTTGGTGGATGAATTAAAATATATTGGTGTAGATGATGCATATGTAGATGAATTTGGAATAGTATATGGAAGTGTTTCTTCGAATGTTGACAATTCTAATGTTCCAACAATTGGATTTATTGCTCATATGGATACATCTCCTGATATGAGTGGAGAAAATGTAAATCCAAAAATTATTAAAAATTATGATGGGAATGATATCATTTTAAATGAAGAATTGAATATTGTTATGGGACCTGCTGAGTTTGAAAGCTTAAATCGTAAAGTAGGAGAAGATTTAATTGTTACCGATGGTACAACATTACTTGGTGCTGATGATAAAGCAGGTATTGCGGAAATTATGACGATGTTAGATATAATTATTTCAAATGATATTCCGCATGGAACTATTAAAATTGCATTTACACCGGATGAAGAAGTAGGTAGAGGTGCAGATCATTTTGATGTGAAGAAATTTGCGGCTGATTTTGCATATACAGTTGATGGTGGAGAAGTTGATTTTGTTGAATATGAGAACTTCAATGCAGCAACAGCAAATATTAATATTCAAGGAAGAAGTATTCATCCAGGATCGGCAAAAGGAAAGATGTTAAATGCACTTTTAATTGGTATGGAATTTCATTCTATGTTACCAGTAGAACAGAATCCTGCCTATACTGAAGGCTATGAAGGGTTTAACCATTTGACTGATATGCATGGAGAGTGTGAACATGCATTTATGTCTTATATTATTCGTAATCATGATGAAATTTTATTTGAAAATCAGAAAGAAGAATTTAGACAGATTGCAACATATTTAAATACAAAATATCCAAAAGATACAATTCATTTAGAAATTGTTGATAGTTATGCAAATATGCGTCAAATTATTGAAAAAGATATGAGTGTTATTGAATTGGTAGAAAAATCTATGAAAGACTTAGGTATAACGCCTATTAGAAATGCAATTCGTGGTGGAACTGATGGTGCAAGATTAACATATGAAGGTCTTCCTTGCCCAAATCTTGGTACTGGAGGATATAATTATCATGGTAAATTTGAATATGCATCTATTCAAGAAATGGAAAAGAGTGTCTCTCTTTTATTAAAAATTATTGAAAATAGTTTGTGATAAAAAAAGGATTCGTTGAAATGAATCCTTTTTTATTACATGAAAAAATAATGTAAAATATAATAATTATATAGAATAAGAAAAGTAAAGGGTTGTATGTAAAGAAACATGTCTTTTTTGTAATGTTTAACATATAATTAAACCATATTATTGTGATCTATGACTTCACTATTTCTTTTATTGGATAATTTGTATTAATATATCTAGATAAATCATATGGCGCTAGCAATAATTCTTTTCTAGTTGAATAATAGTATATGTTTGATTCAATATGTCTAAAAACAATGCTTCTATCTATTTTTTTGTATATCTGATATTTTGTTTAATCTATAAAAAAGTTGGAATAAAATAAAATATATTTATTTCTTTGTAATTTTTCATTAAAATTTATGTCCTAATGTTTGTCTTTAGAGTGTTATACTAGGAAATATTTCTTAGTATAAATAAGGCTGTATAGATCGATAATGATTTTTCTGTAGTAAGGATTATAAAATAAAAAAATGATTTGTTACATTTTAAATTAATCGTCCATTATATCCTTTTATCTTATCTATGATTAATATAAATTTAGTTACGATTATATTTGTAATTAAAAAGATGAAAGTATATAAAATGTTTTTCAAGGTCTTTTGCACCGAAAATCAAGTCATTTTTAATTATATATAGTTGTTTTTTTTGAAAAAATGTATTTAGAATTCTATTGTGCTATAATATATATGGTTGTTAGCAATATATGATAGCTAATAGCAAGAATTGGGATTAGGGAAAACCGTCTATGCAGAGAACATATATATTGAATGAAAGGGGAATGACGGTTTTTCTGATAAAGTTCTCTGTGAGTGATGGTATGAATAAAAAAACGATTTTAACTACTATGACACTAGCTATGGCTACTACAAGCTTAATGCCTATGGTAAATGTACTTGCTTGTGATACAAGAAATGAAATGTTGGTTTTACAACAAAGTACTACGGAAACTTCTGAAACAGAAAAGATTTTAACAGAAAAAGTTTTAGCAGCTAAACAAAAAGTTGATGATGCTAAAAAAGATTTAGCCAAAGCTGAACAAGAATTAAACGATATTAAAAAATTAAAGAAAGCGAAAGAATCAGAATATTTAGCATTACAGAATCAAGTAACTAAATTAGAAAAAGAAATTGATTCAAATATAACATCTGAATTAGAGAATGCTAATACAAAATTAAACGCAACAAAACAAGATTTAAATGATTTAAAAGAAAGAAAACAAGCTTTACAAAATAAAGCTGATGAATTAAATGATATTTTAAGTGGAAAAATGGCAGAATTTTTTCGTTTACAAGATGAATTAGAAGCATTAAAAGCTGATAATTTGAAAAAAGGACATACTATTGAAAATTTAAAGAAAGCTGAACAAGAAGTTGTAAATTCTAATAAACAACTTGACGAAGCAAGAAAAGCTCTAGATGCTGCAAAAGAAGATTTAAAACAAAAAACAAATAAAGCAAATAGTTTAAAATCTGAATTGAATGGTTTAAAAAATCATAAAACAGAATTAGAAACTGAAATTCAAAAATTAGATGAGTCAATCAATAAGGCTAAAGAAACTGTAAAAGAAAAAGAATTATTAGTAGAAAGCTGTAAAGATGATTCTGTAAAAAAACAAGCTATTAAAGATGTAGAAAAAGCAAAAGAAGCTTTAAAAAATGCTCAAAAAGTTTTCAAAGATAAGGAACTTTTAAGAGATATTGCTTCTCAAGATTATGTTTCAGCTCAAATGGAGTTAGATGATGCTACTGCAGCAGCACTTAATGCTGATGCCGTTGTTGAAGAACTTCAAAATAAATTAACAGAAATTACGGCAAGTTTAGATAGTAAACAAGAATTATTAAAGAAAAAAAGAGAAGAATTAGATAATATTCTTCAACAAAAAACAAATAATTCAGCAGCAATTGAATCAAAAACAAAAGCTTTGACGGAAAAAAGAAATAATTTAACTAACTTAAATAGTGAAAAAGAGAAAACTGAAGCAGAAATTATCGTTAAACAAAATAATGTCGCAAAAGCCCAAGAAGCCGTAAATAAAGGTGTAGAAGATAAATCAGTACAAGGAACATTAGGATTCTTTGAAGACGCAGGAGCTACTAA
>JARHZK010000236.1 GCA_029258245.1 Longicatena sp.
GTTCGAGTCCTGTTTAAGGCGCCATTTAAAAATCAACTCATCAATGATGAGTTTTTTTTATTTAATAATTGCTTACTCTATATAAAATACTTTTCTTCCATATTTTATTGTAAAGATAATAATCTATTTACAGTTTTGTGTGATATATAAAGATAGTTATCTTAAAATTTACCTCCATATTTGCTATTATAACATGGAGGTTTTTATATAGTTTTATTTAATTTTTGTTTTAATATAAGCTTTACGTACATCCTATACTTTTTTACAATAAAAAAAAGAAATCTAGTAGTATAGACTTCCTTCTTAATTAATATAGCTCAACTAATTTCTTTGTAATACATAATCGCATATTCATTTGTTTTAAACCTTCATCAAATTGAACATGCATCATACCATCATCGATTTTCATGATTTTTCCAACACCCCATTGTTTATGCACGATCATAACACCTCGTTTTAGATTCGTTAATCGTATTTTTTTAGGGGTACTTGCCACATTAGTTTTTACTGTTTCATCTGTTGTTTCTGTTACACTATCATGTATTTCGTATAAATATGGAGAAATTTCTAATCTATTTCCCCCACTTCTTTTTGCAGATAAAAACTCTAAATCATGCTTAGCACGTGCCATGCCATTATAAAATAATGTACGTTCCTCTTTACAATCTAACTTTGGTAGAACTTGACGGATACAATCAATAAAACATACTAAATCAAATTCCATTCCTTTTACATTATCTAAAGATAAAATATGTACTCTGCTCGATAAATCCCCTTGAAACTCTTTTAAAGAACTCAGCTTATATAAAAACTCATCAGGATTATCATAGCGCTGTGCTAGTGATTCAAAAGCATAAATTGCTGGTGATTGAATAGAGCCAATTGTCTTTAATAAATAATCATTATATCCCATTTTTTCTCTAATAAATCGAATCATATCTAATGTTGATTTATTCTCTGCCATACGAATACGTTCCATTAAAGATGCTAATTTTTTCTTTCCAGCTTGTTTATAATTACTTTCCATTAATGCTTGATATACATCAACAGTTTCATCAACACGCAATCTTTCCGCAACTTCCAATAAGACACGCTTTGATATATCTAATCCCATCGTTTCATATACTTCATAAAATGCTCTCATATCTCTTGAATCGATTAACAATTCAATAAAATTCCACATGTCACAAACAAATTGATTTTGTATAAAATTTTTCATATTTCCATCAAAGCAAAAAGAAATTCCCTTTTCTTTTAACATTTCAATAAGTGGAATTGCCATAGAAAAATCTCGATACAAAAATCCAATATTCCCTTCATAATCATCAATTTTTTTCGAAGCATATGTATATAATTTTGATAATTCTGCAAATCCTTTAAACTTCAATTCACATGTATCTTCATTGTTATGAATTAATTTTGCTTTTTCCTTAAAATAAAACTTATTACATGTATCTACAATTGTTGCATTACTTCGATAATTTATATTTCTTGTGATAATTTCTGCTTCAGGATATGTATCTTTAAACGCATTTAATGCTTGCGGATACGGAGCACGTTGTGTTGCAATCGTTACATCCAAATCAGCAAACATCATAATGTTAGTCGTATTTGATGCGATTATTTTAATTAACATATGTCCCAAAAAACTTAATTCTTGCGCGTCATCAATATGAATAAACTGACATGTTTGTTGAACTTCTGCTAATAAATCCTTATTTTTCATAAGTGTTTCTATAGCAATTGTCAAAATATCATCATAATCATAAATACCCTTTTTTTCCTTAAATTTTTGAAATTCTTGATATAATGGTAAAAACTTTATTTTTTTACATGAAGATATTTCTATTTCTGATATTTGTTTCTCAGACATCATAAGATTTCTACATTCACTTATTTTACCCAAAACATCATAGCTTTGATCTTTTGATAGTTTTATTCCAAACATTTCCTTTGACAAACGTACAATTACACTATTTAAATCACGATATGCCTTTTTACAGGATTTACCTTCTATTTCACATTGACGACGTATCAATCGATACGCAAAACTATATATATCTGTAAAATTCGGAGCACTTCCATCATCTCCAAAAAAATAACGATATTGCCTTTCCATTTGTTTAGTAACAGTTTTATCAAATACAATATTTAGCATTTCAGATTTATTTACCTCTTCTGATTTTAATAAATACGCTATACGATTTAAAAAAAGAGCTGTTTTCCCACTACCGACACTTCCATTTATTAAAACAGGATGATTTTGAATTTCTAATAACCGTTGTTGTTCGTCATCTAATTTCCCGCTATATTCTTCTATAAACTCTACTACGTTCATGCTATCTCCTTATCAATTTTTACATTACATTATTATATCTTATTTTATCTAAAAATTCTAACATTTTAAAATATCTTTTCTATATTTTTTATGTAACCATTTACAATAGTACTTTATTTTAATTTATTTTTTAAATAAAAACTGCTTGGTTTTTTTTATCTTTCCTGTATAATTAAATTCATGAAAGGCGGTTACGTTATGATTTTAAACTTTATACGTGGATTCTGTATGGCTTTAGCAGACAGTGTTCCAGGTGTATCTGGAGGTACTGTTGCATTTTTATTAGGTTTCTATGATGAATTTATTAATTCGTTAGACACATTAATCAGCGGAAATATTAATGAAAAAAAGAATGCTTTAAAATTTTTATTTAAAATATTAATTGGATGGGTGATTGGATTTATTTTAGCTGTAAGTATTTTAGCGAGCTTGTTTACTACTCACATATATAAAATAAGTTCATTATTCATGGGATTTATATTATTTGCTATTCCCATTGTTGTGAAAGAAGAAAAAAAGAATATAAAATTCAATCTTAACAATATTATTTCCGGTTTTCTTGGAGTTTCCCTAGTTGTATTCATTACCTATTTCAATCCAATTTCTGGACAAGGAAGTTCCGTAGATTTAACAAATTTAAATTTTGGGTTAATTTTATATGTATTTATAGCAGCAATGATTGCAATCTCTGCTATGGTTTTACCTGGTATTAGTGGCTCCACATTATTGCTAATTTTTGGTTTATATGTACCTATTATTACTGCAATCAAATCGGTATTACATTTCGATTTTGCTTATCTTCCTATTTTAATTGTTTTTGGTTTTGGAATTCTTGCAGGAATTGCTTCTATTGTACGTATTATTAAATGGTCTTTAGAGAAACACCGTTCTCTCGTAATATTTTTAATTATTGGCATGATGATTGGATCTTTTTATGCAATTATAATGGGTCCTCAAACTTTAGAAATTCCACAAGCTCCTTTAAGCTTACAAACATTTAGTTTTCTATGGTTTATCATTGGAGGAATCATCATCTTTGGTCTTCAAAAATTAAAATATTTCGCAGAAAAAAAGAAATAAAATCGGTAAATTTTACATACCGATTTTTTTATAGTAGAATATATAAACGTAAATAATTTGAGGTGATGTTTATGGTACATATAGGAAATGATTGGGATGTAATATTAAAAGATGAATTTCAAAAGGAATATTATCAAAATATCCGTAAATTTTTAGTTTATGAATATCAACATTATACAATTTTTCCGAATATGTATGATATTTTTAATGCATTAAAATATACACCATTTCAAAATGTAAAAGTTGTTATTTTAGGTCAAGATCCTTATCATGGAGAAGGACAAGCACACGGATTGTGTTTTTCAGTAAAAAAAGGAATTACACCTCCTCCTTCTTTACAAAACATCTTTCAAGAACTACATAATGATATTGGTTGTACAATACCTAGTCATGGTGAATTAACCACATGGGCAAAACAAGGTGTATTGATGCTTAACACAGTATTAACTGTCCGTAAAGGGCAAGCAAATTCACACGCTAATAAAGGATGGGAACAGCTAACAGATGCAATCATTCTTAAATTAAATCAACGAAAAAAACCTATTGTATTTTTATTATGGGGAAAAAACGCACAAAGTAAAATTCCTTTAATTACAAATCCAAATCATTACATTTTAACTTGTTCTCATCCTAGCCCATATAGTGCAAATTATGGTTTTTTTGGAAGCCATCATTTTTCAAAAACCAATGATTTTTTAATTCAACATCATATATCACCTATTGATTGGCAAATAAAATAATTATATAAGAAGGGAAATAAATATGTTAGAAGAAATCTCAAGAAAATACTATAAATTAGGTTATAATTGTGCAGAAAGTATTGTACGTGCAGGAAATGAGTTTTACCATCTAAATCTACACGAACATGATATGATTATGGTAGCTGCCTTTGGAGGTGGACTACAGTTAGGTGATATCTGTGGTGCTTTATCTGGATCATGCTGTATTATAAGCTCTAAATACGTAGAAACCAAAGCACATGATTGTGAAGACTTAAAAGAAATAACGCAAAAACTAGTAATTCGTTTTCAGCAACGTTTTGGTTCACGTTTATGTGCAATAATTAAATCTGAATTTTTTGATAAAGAATTACATTGCGAAAATACAGTAGCTATAGCTGCATCTATTTTAGAAGATGTCATTACAGAGTGGGATAAATCCCTTAATAATCAAAATACTTTATTCTAAATTTACTATTTTTATGAAATAGGATTCTATTATGATAAAAAAAACTGAAAATAACTTTATTGTTAATTTCAGTTTTTTTATTTTAGTTTCTAGTATTTTTCATTTCTTCAATTTGTTGTTGTTTATCAATCAAAAATTCCCAACGTTCCATCAATTCTTCTAACTTATTCTCGAATTCTAGACGACAATCACTTAACTCTTGAATTTTTGTAAAATCATCTCCGCAATCCGCCATTTGTTGATCAATTTCATCTATTTTTGTTTGAATACTTTCCATATTTTTATCCATAGATTCAATTTCCTGTTTCTCTTTACTCGATAATCTTGGACTTATTTTTGGTTTTGCTTTTTTATCATTCGTTTTTATTTCATCTTTTTTTATACCCACTTCTAATAAAGTACTATATCCCCCAATAAACTGTTGAATAGATTTATCTTCTTGAAAAACAAATAATTTATCGCAAATTCGATCAAGAAAATAACGATCATGAGATACTGTAATAATAGCTCCATTAAAATTATCTAAATAATCCTCCAATATTTGGAGCGTTTGTATATCTAAATCATTTGTGGGTTCATCTAAAAATAATACATTAGGTGCCGTCATCAATATTTTTAATAAATAAAGTCTTCTTCTCTCTCCTCCAGATAATCTACCAATTGGCATATATTGTGATTTAGCATCAAATAAAAATCTTTCTAACATTTGACTTGCTGAATATGTCCCGTCTAATGTTGTAATAGCATTCGAAGTTTCTTGTATGTAATCCAACACACGCATAGACATATCCATTTCTTCATGTCCTTGCTTAAAAAATCCAAGTTTTACCGTTTCTCCATAGACCACACTACCTGTATCTGCGTTTATTTCCTTTGCCAAAACTTTAAGTAATGTTGATTTCCCACATCCATTCACACCTAATATACCGATACGATCATTTCTTTGTAGAAGATAAGAAAAATTACAAAATAATAAATGATCATCAAAAGATTTTGATAAATTTTCCCATTCGATGACTTTTTTACCTAGCCGTGAACTAACTGCATCTAATTTTACACTAGATTGTTCTGCCGGTTTTTCCATCTCATTTAATTTATGAAACCGTTCAATTCTTTCTTTACTTTTTGTACCACGAGCCTGTACCCCTGCACGAATCCACGCCAATTCACTTCTTAATATATTTTGACGTTTTCGCTCATTTGCTTGTGCAATTTCTTCCCTTTGTGCTTTCATTTCTAAATACTTAGAATAATTTGCATCGTATGTATATAACTTTGCATGATCTATTTCAATCATTTTATCACAAATTCTTTCCAAAAAATATCGATCATGCGTAACCATAAACAAAGCTCTATTATAGCGAATCAAATATTTCTCTAACCATTCTATCATATCATTGTCCAAGTGGTTCGTTGGTTCATCAAGCATTAATAAATCACATGGTTTTAATAAAGCTCTCGCTAAGGCAACTCTCTTTCTTTGACCACCACTCAAATGCTTCACTTTTCGATCCGTATCTTGAATTCCTAATTTTCCTAGAATTGCTTTGGCTTCAAACTCTTTTATTTCTTTATCCATTGATACTATTTGATGTAATATAGTATCATCTTCATCAAACGTAGGTTCTTGAGGAAGATAAGATATTTTTAAATCACTTTTTTTAATAAAATTACCTTCTTCATATGTTTCAAGTCCAGCAATCATCTTCATTAATGTTGTTTTTCCTGTTCCATTAACACCAATTAAAGCAATCTTATCATGCTCTTCTATAGAAAAACTCACATCTTCTACGATTGGTTTAATATTCTGATGCTTTGTTAAATGTTCTACTGATATTAACATTAAAATCAACCTCTTTCATTAGTGAATACGCATTCCCTTTGGATATTTATTTTTTAATACCATTCCATCACCCTTTGCAAAAGCAATTGGATGATTTCTCCAAGTCAATGCAGTATAACCTTTATATCCTTCTACTTGCAATAAATTTCCTTGCAAATACTTTAAACATTCTTCATCATTCATATTATAAACTTTTAAAAATTGTCCTTGATGAATTCCAGCACTATAAAAATGTTGATGAGGTTCAAATCTATTTTTCACCATTTCTCCTGCTAAAACTCCTTGTCTTAGAATATGAATTTTCTTTAATTTTATAAACGGTGTTTTTTTAATATAAATTTTATCTTGTATTTGTAATATATATTTAGGTTGTTCATACAATTGATCTTGAAAAAAATCAATTACATAATTAGGAACAATAGTAGTATCTAATTCTTTTTTCTTACTTAATTTACTACTTCCACGTTTTACAAGTTTGGCAACAAAATGTCCCTCTCCTTGATCCATTGGAAAAATTCTTCGTACTTTTGATACATCTAAATTTTCGTATGGAAATCCTTCTCTACCAAATAATACATTGCAATCCATTAATTCCATATCAGGATGTTTTTGTATGAAATCAAAAATCACTTCTTCATTTTCTTCCATAGAATATGTACATGTTGAATAAACTAATATTCCTTCTTCTTTTAAAACTTCATAAGCACTATCAAGAATATGCTTTTGTCTATGTGCACATGCCTCTACATGTTCAACACTCCAATCTTCCATTGCTTTTTCGTGTTTTTTGAACATCCCTTCTCCACTACACGGTGCATCCACTAACACTTTATCAAACCATCCCTGCATTTCTTTTTCTAAATCATCCGGTCTTGCATTTGTAATCATACATTCACTAAAGCCTAATCGTTCCATATTGCTCATCAATACCATAGCTCTTTTCTTTTCAATCTCATTACTTACCAAAAAACCTGTATGATTTAATTTAGCTGCAATTTGTGTACTTTTTCCTCCTGGTGCAGCACACATGTCTAAAACCCAATCTCCTTCTTTTACATCCAACACTTCAACTGCACTCGATGCACTAGGTTCTTGCATATAAAATAATCCAGCTATATGTGCAGGATGATTTCCTAAACCTTTTATTTGATTGGATATATAAAAAGACTGTGGACATATTTTAGACGGTAAACAATCACAGATCCTTAATTTTAAAAATTCATCTACACCTATTTTAGATGTATTTACACGAATTCCTCGAAATGCATCTTCTTCAAGTGTTTTTTCATATTCTAAAAATTCGTCTTTTAAATACATTTTCATTCTTTCTAAAAATTGTTCTTTCAAACTCTTCACCTCAGTTTAACTACCTAAACATTTTAACACACATCTTCATATGCTTCCATTAACAATTTATGTTTCTTTAGATACACCTTCATTAAAATGCTTACACATTTATATAATAAAAATGCTACACATATTGGACATATTAGTAATAAAAAGTATCGTAATAATGATGTATCTAAAGACAAAGTAACAAAAATAACAAGTAAATAACCCCATATAACAAATGTTATAATTCCCGTAGATAAAAATAAACTCTTTTTCCAATATTCTAAAAAGCAATACTTTATCTGTTCTTTTATATATTCTATACTTTCACCAAATCCATAGTAAACAGAATAAACTTTTTTCATATGTCTATTTATTTTAGTAACTAAAACAAAGGATAAAGCTATATCACCAATCAAAAATATTAATCCAATAATCAAGAAAAATAATGATAAATTTTTCACGTCAACGATTAATAACTGTAAATACGATGAACTATCTAATTTTGCCTTATATTCATCATTTTTATCTAAATAAGTTAAAGCATATTTTATATTATCATCATTATCACTTTGAAATACTGCATTTTTTACCTTTACATTTGGAACCATATACGTATCTAATACGTCATAATTCATATAAACAACCGATGGAATATCTTTTTTTAAAGGATCTATTAAATTTATCCCATTTATTAAAAAACCTTTAATTACATAATTTTTTTGATATTTTAAACTATTTAACGGTTCATTTTCAATAGTATATGATTGTATTTGAATTTCTTTTCCAATCCATTTTTTTGTATACTTTAAATAATCATCTAATATTTTACTATACTCTTTCGGTTGGTTTTGCATATATGATGCATATGGAAAACCTAAATTAATCGCAGTACCAACATTCAACAAAACTTCATTTTCTTTTATCGTTTGATTGTATTGGATGGAATTTCCATCATAATAACAATCTATATTTTCCATAGGTTTTACATTATCTATAGATATATAATTATCATTTACTAAAATACGTTTATAGCTTGCTGGTGTCGTTTTCATAGAACTTAGATAATGCTCCTTCATAAATCCATTTTTCACATAAAATGAACGTGAATAAATATAATCATAATCCGTAAAAATTCCTGAAATTGTCAAATTCATTCCATACCATACAATTTTTTGTCCTATATATTTTGAAATATGATCACTATCATAAGCTATAAATAAAGTATCCATCATATTCAAAGGAACAACAACCTCATCATATGATTTTGGGACTTCTCCAATCATACGAATATTTTCAAATTGCTCTTGCTTTAATTCGGTAACAGGGTATTGATTATAAATTGAAATATCTTCATCTCGATAAATTCCTTCTAAATATGCATTTGCATAAATTTTATCAATCGGTTCATACTGATAAAAAATCTGATTATGAAATAAATCATTTAATTTCCTAACATCTTCATCATTTAACTCTTCCCGTTGCACTGGATATATTTTTCCATCATTTCCCTTTGCAACTTTCTCAACCAAAAACGTATTTGTATTATTTTTTCTCAACATACTCATTTCAATATCCACAACATCTAAACTTTGAACACACCATAAAATACTTATAAAAAATAGTGCAATACACAATAAACAAGTGAATATTTTATATACCCATCGATACTTCTCTTCTACCTTTCTATAAGCTTTCTGTATAGCGAAATGAGAAAGGTTATGGAAATTTTGAATCCTTTGTTTACTACTTTCAACTCCTATGCAATTATCACTTACTATTTTTCCGTTTCTTAATTCAATTTGTCGTTTTGTTTTTAAACTTGTTTTTCCAATAACAATAACCAACATAAATGAACTGCATATATTTAATACATGACAGATTTGTTGAAGTTCATGCTCAGCATACGGTGTAGCATCTGGATAAAAAATAACAGCTCGATACTTTCGAATACATATTCTTGCTAAAATTACTCGTACCAATATTTCAAATGATTGTTCTTCCAAAGATTCATATGCAATATCAAACAAGTCAAACTGTTTTAATACGCTTAGAATTTCAGTATCTGAATATGTATAC
>JARHZK010000253.1 GCA_029258245.1 Longicatena sp.
ATTTCCGTAATTTTAATTCTATTAAATGTTACTTTTTCATTAAATTTAAAGTTTAATTCTGCTTTTCCAGTTACATGGGATGCCCATCGATTTTCATCATCACATAATCCATCAAACGCTTTTTCGACTCCATACCCCTCATATGAAGAACTACCAGTAATTTGCGCTATCTTATGATCAATCAAACCTGTTTGATTTTTAGCTTTTACTACATCTAGAGTTGGAATCAAAGTCGTTGTCATTCCTAAACTTAATAGAAGACAACTCATTTTCTTTAAATGATCCATATTTTCTTATTTCCTTTCTACCTAAAATATTTCAACAATTTTCTCTTTCTTAATATGTAAATACAATTTTTTTAAAAGTTCACCTCCATCATTATTAAATGTTCATTATCACTATAATGGTACCCCTTTCACAAAATCAAGTCAAGTTAAATTAAGCTTATAATTACACACTTTTTACTAAATTTTAAATATAATAATAATTCAGTTAAAATATATATTTTTTAATTATTCATGCAAACTCTTTTAATTATTTAGAATATTCAAATCAATTTTCTCTACGTACAAAAACATACTCCATTAAAAAAGACTCAACTGAAATGTAATTTGAAACTACATTTCTAATTGAGTCACGATTTTAAATGAATTTTTAATTGAATACTGCTATATAAAAATTAAAAATACCATGAATAAGTTTAATTTTAATAGGAATTTAAGACTTTTCTTATATTATAAAGAAACGTCTAATTATCTTAATATTTTTCTTTTTTTACTTACTAATAATATGGCACCTGCTCCTAACAATACACTCCATAATACTGCAGTATTTGTTTCTACTCCTGTATTTGGTGTTTGCGGTTGTTCTACTTTATTAGATGAATTTGGTTTTTCTGCTTTTGTTGCTGGTTTTAATTCTGTCATTGGCACTTCTTTATGTGCTGTTTCTAAATCCATCCATGGAATTTTATGTGTACTTGGACCAATTGGTGTTAATCCTGGATTTTCTTTTAATCCATTAATTGCATCTTCAATTGCTTTTGCCATTGCATCTACTTCTTTTTGTTTTGTGATATCATACCCTCTTTTTACATTAGCAATTGCTTTTTCTACTTCACTATAATTACTATAATCTTCTTTATGTAATGACTCTGCTTTTTTGATTGCTGCATCTACTTTTGTATAGTCTGCGTCTTTATAAACTAATTGATGAATTGCGTTTGTAAGTGATGTTATTGCATTCATTACTTCTTCTTGTGTTGCTTGTTTATTTTCATTAACTGCTTTTGCTGATTCAATACAACTTTGTAATTGATTCCATGATTCTTTTGTATATAAATCTTTGTTTAATTTTGAACCTTCATCTAATTTCTTTATTAAATCACTTTTATCAACCACATTTGTTTTAATATATTCTTTTGCTAGATCATTTACACCATCTATCATACGTTTTGTCTCTGAATGAACAAGTTCTCTTTGTTTTTTTGTTAAAGCTACTGCACTTCCATGATAATTTCCTTTTGCAGGTTTTTTCATAGATTTTACTAAATCGTTAACTTCTTTATTTAATTTATCATTTTTCTTCATCAAATATTTTGCTTTTTCTACATCACGAATACCTTGTTTAAATAATTCATATTTAGGTGTACTATAGAAAGAAACGTCTTTTGACATATCTAAATTTTCACGTTCTACAGGATATATAAACCATCCATCTCCTGGTTCCCAATAACGATAGGTTACATTTTGATGCATATTATAAACATAGTTATCCCATGCCCAACGTAAATATCCATCTGTTCCTAGTGTCATTGTATACCACATTGTCCAATAATTATCTGCTGGATCACTTATGATAAAATTGCTTGGATAATTTCCAGTACATGAATAATATGTTGTTTTTAATCCTAAAGTTCTTCTATGATTACTTAATTCATTTGTTTGTTGAACATTACAATTATCTAAATTAATAGAAATATCATGAATTCGATCCGTAAATTCATAATACTTTGGAGCTGAATAATTTAAACATGATGAAATTTTAAAATGATTTCCTTTTTCATCTTTCACTGATTCGATTGTTTTTACAGCTGGTTGTAAATCCTTTAATTCTCTTTCATCCATAGCAATATAAGTAATATCAAACCATCCATTTTGTTTTGAATGATTCATAAAATCAGATAAAAATGCAGTCCAAACTTTATTAAATTCATCGCTTCCTGGCGTATATGATTTCTTTACAACTTTTTTACTAGATTCGTCATAATAAGCAATTTGGTTATTCCATGGAACAATACTATAACATTTAATTTGACCAATATTCTTTGCTGGATCAATAACACCACATTCAATCATAAAATTAATCCATTGATCATACCATTTATAATCAAATTTCCATGTTCCATCCGCTTTCTTTGTCCATTTTACCATTGATAAATCATTATAATAAGATTGATGATTCCAAGCTTCTTCTACAATATTTGCTACGACATCATGACCTCCAATAGATGCGTATTCTTTCATAGATTGACGCATTAAATTAAAATGTTCCGGAGTAAAATAAAAATCTTCTTTTTTATCCCATGATATTCCTTGATTTGGCTGTTCACCGAGTCCTAAATAATAATTTGCAACTGCAAATGGATGTTGCCATATTTGAATATCTGTATTCATTGGTGTAGGTTGCTCAATATCTAATACTTCAATTGTATAATATAGTTCAATAGGTTCTTGATTATCTGCTGTTGCTGTAATTGTACCATGATAAGTACCAGGTTCTGTATCTTTAGGGATATTTATATTTACCCAAGCAAAAGCTACTTTATTTGCTTCTAAATTTTTCTCTCCACCTTTATGTATGATGGCTGGAAACTCTTTGGTAGGTCCTTGTGCATTTCTTCCTACCTTTGATTGTACTTCCTTTAACCACTTTATTTCGATATTATCTTTTCTAATTGTTTGTTTATTCTCGTTAATAAAATCAGAAGCAGTTAATGTTAAGTTTTTTGCCTGTTTTGTTCTTGTAGTAACAATAATTTTTGAATTTAATTGATCGTTTTTCCAAGCAATTGCATCAAATTTACTACCAGACCCATCTTTTAACACATTATATTGTTCTGATAAATCTAGTCGTTTTTCATCACCTACATATACATTCATAAAAGATTGTTTTGGATCAACATTTACTGTTGCTTCAGCAAATACATCTTTACTATTTTCTAAATAAGCTTTAATCGTTGTAGTGGCTTTTTTATCTATATTTTTTGATGTCACTTTTCCATTTACTACTGTTGCAACTTTTTCGTCACTACTAGACCATTTTATATTTTTAGTAGTAGCAACCCATGGTTCAACATTCACAATTAAATCCATAACATCGTTTGTTCCCATCGTTAAATTCGTTTTATTAAAAGTAATTTTTTGAGGATTTATTTCATCATGATATACTTTAATATAATCCACTTGAATATCTTTTCCTTTTTGTGCTTCTACTTTCAATGTATGTTCCGTATTTTCTAAATTTTGTGAGCAGAACAACAATTGTTGATGTACACGTGAATCTCCTTTTCCAATTGCTTTTCCTACTTGTTTTCCATCAATAGTTACTGGATATTCGCCATGTTTTGGATCTTTTGTTCCATATATTTCAACTTTTTTTCCAATAAATTTTAATTCATATGAACCATTTTGTGTTGACCAATGCTCTGTTCCACCATGAAAATCTGGATAGGTTTCTCCTGCTCCACCCCATGTCCCTTTATATTGGATTTTGAAAAGCTCTTGTTTCTTCGTTTCATTTGAATCTTCAATAATTGAATAGTTCTCTGCATTTTCTCCATGATATACTTTTGCATAAGCAATATTCATACCTAATGTATCCGTTGCATTAGAATTAGCTTTATCTAATATTGTAACAATTGCTTTGTGTTCTTTTTCTTCTAAATGCAATCCAGCAACTTCACTTGAATATAATAAGGAATTATTATCTGTTGCAGTTGCTGCATATGCATCAAATTCTTTTGCTTCTCCATTATCAATTTTCACGCTAAATTTGCGATGATTAGGAGCTTTTTTTCCATATAACTCGAACTTATTTCCTGTAAATGTAATTGTCACATTTGCTCCAGGAATATTGCTCCAATGTTCCGATTGAATTGGATCAGTAGAATTAGATCCATCCCATCCTCCATGATTTGCATCTCCTGATGAGTATACGAATCTTGCATCATAATCATCCATCATTTCTGCATCTTGTTTTACTTCATTGGTTGCCTTCACATTTGTCATAAATGATGTAACAATTAATGAAGTAGCAACAAGTGCTTTCAATATTTTTTTTACCATAAATTTCTCCCTTCATTTAAAGTTGGATTTATTATATCACAACTTTTCTGAATGCGGTTACTTTACTGAATTTATTTTATGAAAAATAATTTAATAAAATAAAAGTATCAATACTTTTTCTCATGTATTGATACTCATATTAGGTTCTAACTATATCAATTTATTTTTGTTTTTCTTCTATTATATATTCCTAATTTTGCTGTCTTGATAATAATTGTGTAAATGCTTCTAATGCATATAATTCTTCTTGTTTTAAAACTTTTTTATCATATAACATTACAAAAGCACCATACCAATCTCCAAAAGATGTAATTGGATAAATAATCCCATTATATAAAGTTTCATCATTTTTCATAACAGTTTTATTTTCAAAAACATGCATACGATGAATATGACATTCTTCTAAAAAATCTTCTAATAATTGAATATTTTTTTGATTTAATAAATCATCCTGAATAAAAAAAACAGTATTTTGATATAATGCATATAATGTATCACACATAATATTAATTTCTTCTACATATCTTGACATATAATCATGTTTTTGTAATATTATTCGATCATTTTCTATGAAAAATTCGATTGAATCTCCCTCTTTTAATCGATACTGCTTTCGAATCTCTTTTGGTATCACTAAACGCCCTAAATCATCTAATCTTCTAACAATACCTGTACCTTTCATATGAACACTCCTTACAAAACTTAGTATGGGCATTACATATAACTCTATACTTATTTATAATACAATCTTGTATATGTACGATAATATTCATCATTTACATGTTCTGTTCCATCTACATTTAAACTAATAAATACTGGTGGTTCAATTCCTTCATCTAAAAGATTCTGAATGCATTGCACAGTAATTGCTTGTACAATAAATGCATTTGCTAATGAAGATGTAGGAAAAACACTGGATTTAAAATTTGGTAATTGCATTTTGCAGTCGCCATAAACTCCACAATTATCAATTACAACATCTGCCACTTCAAATAAAAGTTTTCCTGATTTATTTCTTGGTGTAACTCTTTTTGAGTGTTTAAGACTAGTAATTGCTATAACTTTAGCACCTCTCTTCTTTGCTTCTAAAGCTAATTCTACTGGATAAGCATTTCTACCGGAATTCGATGCAATTAATACAACATCACCTTTTTGAATATTATATAATTCTGCAAGAATTGTTGCATATCCATCTAAACGTTCTATATAAGAGCTTTTTGTAGGATGTTCTGTTAATGTCAATTCTGTTGTTAAAATTGGAATAGCAAATGCTAAACCTCCTGCTCTACCATAAAATTCTTCTGCTACAGTATGTGAATGTCCACTTCCACTTACAAAAAAATGATGCTGTTGAATAAATGAATTGGAAATCAATTTAGCTGCTTCATATAAATTATCCTTTTGTGTATTTTGAATTTCTTTTACTACTTCTAAACCGATTTCAAAAACCTGATCAATCATAGTTATACCCCTTTCTATAAATTGAAACAAATTCATTTCTGTTTATATTTCTATCATACCATTATTTAATAAAAAAGTTCATATAATAAATACTTTTGTATTTATCACATGAACTTATTTTTTATAAATATTTTTTTAAATCTTCAGCTTTCGCAGTGTCTTCCCATTTTACATCTAAATCTTCTCTACCCATATGTCCATACGCAGCTAATTGACGATAAATTGGTTTTCTTAAATCTAATGTTTTAATGATACTTGTTGGACGTAAATCAAATTCCTTTTGAACAATTTCTGCAATTTGATCATCTGCAAGTTTTCCTGTTCCAAAAGTATCGACTAAAATACTTACTGGGCGAGCAACTCCAATTGCATATGCTAATTGCACTTCACATCTTTTTGCAAGTCCTGCAGCTACAATATTTTTCGCAACGTAACGTGCAGCATAAGCTGCACTACGGTCTACTTTCGTTGGATCTTTTCCTGAGAAAGCTCCTCCACCATGACGTCCTACTCCACCATAAGTATCAACAATAATTTTTCTACCTGTCAATCCACTATCACCTTGAGGTCCACCAATGACAAATCTTCCTGTTGGATTTACATAAATTTTAGTTTCTTCATCCATTAAACTTGCATCAACAATTTCATCAATGACATATTTTTTTAAATCTTCACGTATTGTTTCCAATGCCACTGTATCAGAATGTTGTGTAGATATTACAATTGTATCTACACGTCTTGGAACATCATTCTCATATTCTATCGTAACTTGCGTTTTTCCATCTGGACGTAAATAATCTAATGTTCCATTTTTACGAACTTCTGTTAAACGTTTTGCCAAACGATGAGCCAAAGAAATTGGTAATGGCATTAATTCTGATGTTTCATCACATGCATAACCAAACATCATACCTTGATCTCCTGCTCCATTATTATCTTCATCTTTTCCTTCTTTTGTTTCTAAAGAATGATCTACTCCCATTGCAATATCACTTGATTGTTCATCAATAGAAGTTAATACAGAGCAAGTTTTTCCATCAAAACCATATTTCGCACGATCATATCCAATTTCTAAAACAACATTACGCGCAATATTTGGAATATCTACATAACAATTCGTAGATATTTCTCCCATAATCATAATCATTCCTGTTGTACAACATGTTTCACAAGCAACACGTGCATTTGGATCTTTTTCAAGAATTGCATCTAATACTGCATCACTAATTTGATCACAAATTTTATCAGGATGTCCTTCTGTAACTGATTCAGAAGTAAAGAACTGTTTATTTATCATAATACTTCCACATAATTCCTTTCTTTTTATTTATATACTAAGCTTCTTTATTGTAACCCATTTTATAAAACGAAACAAGCTATTCAGTTAATAATTAAATAATAGATTTTATGTTTATTTATTTTTTTTCAAGCTTTTCACATGATTCTAAAATTTCAATTACTCGAATAATCCAATCTTTACGCTTTATAAATTGTAGAGTAATTTTATGGTCTGTATACCGTAATTGTATATCTTTAGATATTGTTGTCATTCTTTCAAACAAAGCTACTCCATCTATAGAATTAGACCATTCCTTTGTAAAAGTCATTACAATCTTCTTAGTCTGTTCTTGCAATGTTTCTACATATGGTTCATTAATTAAAATATCTAAACGTTTCTTTTCAAATAGCATTTGTACTGATTTTGGTAATTTTCCATAGTTATCTTTAATTTCTTCTAACATTTCTTTTAGTTCATGTTTATTTTCAATTTTTTCAATTCTTTGATATAGCGTAATTTTTTCATAATCTTCATTTGCAAATTGTTTTGGGATATATGCATCTACTTTTACATTTGCTTTTTTCATTTCTTTTTTTGGTTCTGGTTTTACACCTTTCTTTTCCATAATTGCGCTATTTAGCATTTCAATATACATATCAATCCCTACGGTATCAATAAATCCTGCTTGTTGAGGGCCTAACATATCTCCAGCACCACGGATTGTTAAATCACGCATTGCAATTTTATATCCACTTCCAAGTTGTGTAAATTCTTTAATAGATTTTAATCGTTTCATTGCAATTTCACTAAGTTGTCTTTGTGGAGAATACATTAAATAAGCATAAGCTAATCGATCACTTCTACCAACTCTTCCTTTTATTTGATAGAGTTGACTTAATCCAAAATGATCTGCTTCATCAATTAAAATCGTATTTGCATTAGGAATATCGATTCCTGTTTCAATAATTGTAGTACATACTAAAACTTGATATTTATTTTCGGTAAATTGAAGCATAACATCTTCAATTTCATCACGATCCATTTGACCATGCGCTACTCCAATTTCAATATCTGGTAAAGCTTCTCTTAATTTTCTTGCCACATTATATATTTCTTTTACATTATTATACAAATAAAAAACTTGTCCATTTCTGGCTATTTCTCTTTGTATAATTTCTTTAATCATTGAAAAATTCTTTTCAATCACATAAGTTTGTACTGGTAACCTGTTTAACGGAGGTGTGTCTAATTGAGATAACGAGCGTATCCCTATTAATGACATTTGTAATGTTCTTGGAATTGGCGTTGCACTTAAAGACAAAACATCTACACTATTTTTTAATTCTTTTATTTTTTCTTTATGTTCTACACCAAAACGTTGTTCCTCATCAATAACTAAGAATCCTAAATCTTTAAATTTTACATCTTTTGATAATAAACGATGTGTTCCTATTAATATATCAATATTTCCTTCTTTTAAATCTTCTAATATTTGTTTTTGATCACTTTTTTTAATAAATCTATTAATCACAGCAATATTTACTGGGAAATTACGAAAACGATTGATAAATGTTTTATAGTGTTGCAAAGATAAAATCGTTGTAGGGCATAGAAAAGCAACCTGTTTATTATCCATAACTGCTTTAAACGTAGCTCTTGCAGCTACTTCAGTCTTCCCAAAACCTACATCTCCACATAATAGACGATCCATTGGTTTTGACATTTCCATGTCTTTTTTTATTTCTTTTACAGCTTGTGCTTGATCTTTTGTTAATTCATATTCAAAATCATCTTCGAATTCTTTTTGCATTTCATTATCTTTTGAATATGCAAAGCCAATATTTTCATCTCGGTTAGCATACAAATGAATTAATCGATCTGCTAATTCCGCAATTTTTGCACTAACTTTTTTCTTTGTTTTTTCCCATTCATTTGTTCCTAATTTATTTAATTTAGGACTTGCTCCTTCTTTTGATACAAACTTTCTTATTAATTGAAATTGTTCTAATGGAACTAACAATACATCATCGCCTTTATATGCAATATGTAAAAAATCCTTATGTACTCCATCTATTTCTTTATTCACAATACCTAGATATTTACCAATTCCATGTTGATTATGTACAACGTAATCTCCAACATTTAACTGTTGGTAATCATGTAATACTTCTGCTTCTTTAAACTTATTTGAATATCGAATTGTCTGCTGCTTTTTATGAAATAATTCTTTACTTGTATAAACACTTATACCTTCTTTTACTAAAACAAAGCCTTCCATAAGTTTTTTTTCTAAAATAGATATACCCTCTGTTAAAGTATCATCTTCGCTTACATTCGTTACTACAATATTTTCTTCTAATAATAAGTCTCGAACTTGTTGCGCTTCTTTATGTTCTAAACATAGTAATATTTTATTTCTACGGGATGCATCAATTATCTCTTGTATGGTTCTTTCTAAATTTACATCACCTAGTGTCATTGTCATAATTTGTGAAAAAATTGGATTTTTATAATCTTGAAACATTCCAAATTCAATTATTTTATGATTCATAATTGCTTTTGAAAATTCTTCAAACATATCAAATTTGCATAATGCTACACCTTCTTGAAATAATTCTTGAATATAAGAAATATTTTCTTCTTGTATATGGTGGATACTTTCTTCTACTTCTTCTTTACTTGATACAATAATAAGTGCATCTTTTAAATAATCACAGATTGTATAACGTTGATCTAAAAATGTATAGTATCTATATAAATAATTTTCTAAATTATGATTTACTAGACAGTCCATATCTTCATGAACTCTATTTTCTAAACTTGTTTGAATACTATCTGATAATTGTTTTTTTTGTTCAACGAATGTATTTAATGCCTTTTCTTTAATTTGGTTAATTTCTTCATCTGTAAATAATAAACTACTTGCAGGGATGATATTTATTTCATCAATAACTTGAATTGTTCTTTGTGTAGATATATCGAAAAAACGAATACTATCAATAATGTTATCAAAAAATTCAATACGAACAGGATATTCGTAATTCATAGAATAAACATCAATAATTCCCCCACGACTTGCATAACACAGTGGTTGATCCACACGATTTACATGCATATATCCAGACTCATATAAAAGATTTTTTAAATCCTCATAATTTACTTCATCTTCTATTTTTATATTTATAAAATGATTTTTAAAAACAACTGGAGATGGTTGAAAACGAATAGCTGCTGCTGCATTTATAACACAAATACAAGGTTTCTTACAATCTACTAATTTTTCCATCAATTCCATTTGCAACGCTTTACTTTCTGGAGATGATGCAATGGATTCAATACGCAATGATTCTTCCATAGTGAAAAGCAGCACATCATTTTTTAATAAACTTTTTAATCGTTCGTATAATTTCTGTGCTGAATATGCATTATTTTTAATAATAAACATGTTTTTCGGATTTTGTTGAAAAGCACATGCAATAATGAGTGCTTCTTCACTTAATGAAAGATTTCCTAATTGACTTTTTCCTTCTAAAAAAGATCTTACACTTTCATTTTCTATTAATTCTTGAAGAATAATCTTCATCATATCACCTATTTTCTATTAAATTTACTCATCGTATCAATAAAAGAATGATCCACACTATAAATTGCAGCATCTCTTGCTTCTTCTATTGCTTTTTGATAATCTTCTTTATCTTCTTTTCTTATTTTTCCTAATACCCAATCAACAACCGGTACACGTGCATCTTTTCCAATTCCTACACGTATTCGATTAAATTCTTGGGTATGTAAATGATTAATAATACTCTTCATTCCATTTTGTCCACCTGCACTACCTTTTTCACGCAAACGAATTTTTCCTACTGGTAAATCTAGATCGTCATAAATTACTAAAATATCTTTGGGATCAATATGGTAAAACTTAACTGCTTCAATAACTGCTTCTCCTGAATTATTCATATATGTTTGAGGTTTCATTAAAAGAACTTGTTCCCCTTTTATACGTGTTATACAAGTTAGGGATTTAAACTTTTTTGTTGTTATAGATTCATGTAAATAAGATGCAATGGCATCCATTACACAAAAACCTGAATTATGTCTTGTATTCTCATATTCTTTACCTGGATTTCCTAATCCTACAATTAATTTCATATTTAATATCTCCTTTTTTTATATCCTTATTCTTATAAATTTTATCATAATTTATTTTTTTTTCCTATTTATTTCCTTTTGATTCAAAAGATAAATCATTCAATATTTCGCTTTATACTTTCATTTTTTAATTTATTTTATAGTATTTCATAAAAGCTTATTTAATGAATTATAACAGACTTATGAAAATATTTTCACATAATCTTTGTTATTTATTACATTATTTTACAGAAAGTGTATTGATTTTTCTTTCATTTTAATGTATGATTTTTTTCATAAAGTTCATAAAAGAACAAAAAGGAGGAAGTTATATGAAGAAATTTTTATCTCTACTATGTGTTTCAGCAATGACTTTAACATTAGTTGGTTGTGGTAACACAGGATCTCATTCTAACAACGGAAATTATGTCACTCTTGCTAAAGAAGTTGATGTTATATCCATGGATACAACATATGCAACAGATGGTATGTCCTTTGAAGTAATTTCAGCTACCACAGAAGGTCTTGAGACCATGGATAAAGATGGAAATATTATTCCTGCTCTTGCTAAAGATTATACTGTTAGTGATGATGGCTTAACTTATACTTTTAATTTAAGAGATGCACAATGGTCAAATGATACACCTGTTACAGCAAATGATTTTGTATTTGCATGGAACACTGCCATTAAAAATGAAGCATGTGAATATGCATACTTATTTACACAAGATGGTGCATGTATTAAAAATGCAGATGAAATATTAAAAGGAAAAGATGCTACATTGGGTGTAACTGCTAAAGATGATCATACATTAGTAGTTGAACTTTCTAAAAAATGTCCTTATTTCTTAAACTTAATGACATTCCCTGTATTCTTTCCAATGAATGAAGAATTTTATAAACAACAAGGTGATAAATATGCTTTAACACCTGATAATTTATTAGCTTGTGGACCTTATAAATTAACAAGTTGGGAAAAAGGAAAAGGTTTAGTACTTAATAAAAATGATAAGTATTGGGATAAAGATAATGTAAAAGTAGATGGTATTAATTTCAATATCATTGCTGAAGCATCTACTTCAGCATTAGATTTTGAAAGTGGTAATACAGATTATACAAAACTTAATTCTACTTTAGTTGATAAATATAAAGATTCTGATGAATATACATCATTCCTTGAAGGTTATTTATGGTATTTACAGTTTAATTATAACAATAAAATTTTACAAAATGTAAATGTACGTAAAGCAATTGCTACCGTTATTGATCGTACAGATTTAGTAGAAAATGTATTAAAAGATGGATCTATTGCGAAAGGTGGTTTTGTTCCTAGTAAATTCACAAATGGACCGGATGGTAAAGATTATGTAGAAACTGGTAAAGAATATTATAATTTAAAAGGAAAAGAAGCATTGAATGAAGCAAATAAATATTGGAATCAAGCAAAAAAAGAATTAGGAACTTCTGAAATCACATTACGATTATTATATGAACCAAGTGATCCAGCAAAGCCTACTGCAGAATTCATTCAATCTCAATTGCAACAATTAGATGGCTTAAACCTTGAAATGGTAAGCTTAGAAAAAGAAAGTCGCATTGAAAAACAAAAAAAACACGATTTCGATATTGCTTTAACTCGTTGGGGACCAGATTATGCCGATCCTACAACATATTTAAATTTAATGTATAAAGATAATGATTATAACTATGGTAGTTACGATAATCCTAAATATGATGCATTATTAAAACAAGCTGAAAATGCAAAATCTCCTCAAGAACGTTGGGATTTATTGCATAAAGCTGAAGAATTATTAATGGAAGATACTCCAGTTGCTGGTTTATTCCAAGTTGGTGGCGCTTCTCTAGTAAGAAAAGGTGTTACAGGAATTGAATCACATTCATCTGGTGTACCATACTTGTATAAAAATTTAACAAAAGAATCTAAATAATCAAAGGGGCTGTAAGCGTGTCTTACAGCTTTTTATTTTAATTGAAAGGAGGCTCTATAATGGATAAATCTACTTTAAAATATATTACGAAACGAGTTCTTATCTCATTAGCTACTTTATTTGTCATTATATTTGTTTTATTTATGCTTATGAAATTAATGCCAGGAACTCCATTTAATGATGAAAAATTAACAACTACTCAAAAAGCTGCTATATATGCAAAATATGGATTAGATAAACCAATCATAGAACAATTTTTTATTTACATTCAAAATATGCTTCATGGAGATTTTGGAATCTCCTATGCTATTCAAAGAAACATGGACGTTTCTGTTATTGTATCAAGTCGTATGACAATATCATTCTTTTTAGGAATTGGTGCAGTAATTATTGGAACAATGATTGGAATTTTATTAGGAATAGTTGCTGCTCTTAATAGAAATACATTTTGGGATACATTCGCAACAATTTTATCTGTTATTGGTGTATCTATTCCATCCTTTGTATTTTGCTTATTATTACTAATCTTATTGGGTGTAAAAATACCGGTACTTCCTGTTCTATATAATTCAAATATACCATTAGAATCAAGTATTATTCCAATGATTGCATTATCCATGGGAGTAATTGCGAATGTAGCTCGTTTTACTCGTTCAGAGATGATTGATGTTTTACAAAGTGAGTATATTCTTTTAGCTGAAGCGAAAGGGATTAGTAGAAAACACTTAATTTTACACCATGCGTTAAGAAACTGTTTGATTCCTGTCATTACTGTGTTAGGTCCAATTATTGTTGGTTTGATGACCGGTAGTATGGTAATTGAAAAAATTTGTGGTATTCCAGGTCTTGGTTCTTTACTAGTAAAAGCGATTGAAGTGCGTGATTACAATGTAATACTAGCTGTTTCTTTCTTGTATTCAGTACTGTATATCGTAATTATGTTAATTATTGATATTTTATATGGAATTATTGATCCAAGAATCCGTTTAGGAAAGGAGGAAGATGCATAATGGCAAAGGTTATTCGAACACAAGAAGATTTCGTTAATTATCTAAAAGATTTTGATTATACAGAAGAAGATTTTACTTTAGTAGAAAATCTAGAAGAATTACAAAAGGATGATATTAAAGAAACATCTTCTTTCTTAAAAGATGTTTGGAATCGTTTTAAATCTAACAAGGGGGCTCTTATTGGTGGAAGTATCATTTTATTATTTATTATAATTTCATTTTTAGCACCAGTTTTATCTTCTTATACATTTGATGCCGTTGATACTGCTCAACAAAGTATGTCTCCAAGAATCCCTGGTTTAAGTTGGATTCCTTTCTTTAATGGTGAAAGTGGTGTTCGCCAATATATAGGAAATTTAGCGGATACTTTCCACTATTTTGGAACTGATGTTCTCGGTCGTGATTTGTGGGTTCGTTGCTGGGAAGGTTGTAAAATTTCACTATTTGTTGCGGGTACTGCTGTATTAGTAAATGTTTTTATTGGAATTTTCTATGGTATGATTAGTGGTTATTTAGGTGGAAAAGTGGATACTGTTATGCAACGTTTCCAAGAAATCGTTAATTCTATTCCTACATTAGTTATTTTAACTTTATTATTATTAATTATGAAACCAGGATTATATACAATTATTGTTGCATTAATCTTAACTGAATGGATTGGAATGGCACGAATTACACGTGCTCAAGTATTAAAAATTAAAGAACAAGAGTTTATTTTAGCTTCGAAAACATTAGGTGCAAACAAATTCTTTATTATATTTAAACAAGTTTTACCAAACATTTTTGGTCAAATCATTATTATGGCAATGTTTTCTATTCCAAATGCTATTTTCTATGAAGCATTTTTAGCTATGGTTGGACTTGGTATTCCTGCTCCACAAGCATCTTTAGGTTCTTTAATTAATGATGGTTTTAAGACAATTTTAATTACACCTTATCAAGTCATTATTCCAGTAGTAATTTTAGGAGTTTTAATGTTATCTTTTAACCTTTTAGCAGATGGATTACGTGATGCATTCGATCCTAAGATGAAAGAAATGTAGGAGGTATTCTATGAAAAACAAAAGAGATTTAGTATTAAAAATTAGAGACTTAGATATCTCCTTTAAAACGGATAATGGAGATGTAAAAGCTGTTCGCGGTGTTGATTTGAATTTACATCGCGGAGAAACAATTGCGATTGTTGGAGAATCTGGTTCTGGAAAATCTGTTACAACAAAGGCAATTATGGGGATTCTTGCATCTAATGGTAAAATCAATAATGGTACAATTGAATTTACACATTATGATTTGCATGGAGATCGATTAAAAGAAGCCCAAGAAATATATCGTAATAATGGAGTGATCGATTCTAATTGGTTGCATCCTGATGAAATAAAAACAGTAGATATAACAAAAATGAACAAAAAATATTTACAAAAAGAAATTCGTGGACGTAGAATTGCAATGGTTTTTCAAGATCCAATGACTTCATTAGATCCAACCATGACAATTGGTAAACAAATTATGGAAGCCATGGTGTTTCACTATAAAACTCCAAAAATAGAAGCATGGAAAAAATCTGTTGAATTATTAAAATTAGTTGGAATTACCAATCCAGAAAAAAGAATGAAAAATTATCCTCATCAATTATCTGGTGGTATGCGTCAAAGAATTGTAATTGCAATCGCATTGTCTTGTGATCCTGAAGTTTTAATTTGCGATGAACCAACAACTGCATTAGATGTTACAATTCAAGCTAAAATCTTAGAATTAATTAAAGATATTCAAAAGAAAAAAGACTTATCTGTTATTTATATTACACATGACTTAGGGGTCGTTGCGAAAGTAGCAGATTTTGTAAATGTAATGTACGCTGGCCGTATTGTTGAAAGTGGTACTGTAAATGATATTTTTTATGATCCAAAACATCCATATACATGGGGGTTATTGGCTTCTATGCCTGATGTTGATTCCGTAAGTGATGAATTATATACAATACCTGGTACACCTCCTAATTTACTTCATAATATCCAAGGTGATGCATTTGCACCAAGAAATCGTTATGCACTAAAAATTGATCAAAAAATTGCTCCACCTATGTTTAAGATTAGTGATACTCATAAGGTAGCCTCATGGTTAATGGCTCCACAAGCTCCATTTGTAGAAATGAATCCTTCACTAAAAAGACGTATTGAACGTATGAAAAAGGAGGCAAATTTAAAATGAATCCAATTCTAGAAGTAAAAAATTTAAAGCAACATTTCAAGGTAAATCGAAAATTTAGTGTAAAAGCTGTTGATGATATTTCTTTTCATATCAACGCAGGAGAAACCTATGGTTTAGTTGGAGAATCTGGTTCTGGTAAAAGTACAACAGGACGCTCAATCATACGTTTATATACTCCTACAAGTGGTGAAATTAAATTTTGTGGACATGATATTTCTGGTAAAATGTCTAGTAAAGACAGAGATTTTTTACACACAAATATGCAAATGATATTTCAGGATCCTATGGCTTGCTTAAACCCACGAGAAAAAGTAATGGACATCATTGCAGAAGGTCTTGATATTCATCATTTATATTCATCACAAGAAGAACGTAAACAAAAAGTATATGATATGTTAGAACTAGTTGGCTTATCAAAAGAACATGCAAATCGTTATCCACATCAATTTTCAGGCGGTCAACGTCAAAGAATTGGGATTGCTAGAGCACTTGTTATGAATCCGCAACTAATTATTGCGGATGAAGCTATATCTGCTTTAGACGTATCTATTCAAGCTCAAGTTGTTAATCTAATGAAAAAAATACAAAAAGAAACAAATACAGCATTTTTATTTATAGCTCATGATTTAAGTATGGTGAAATATATCTCTGATCGTATTGGAGTTATGCATTTAGGTCATCTTGTAGAAACTGGTACTACGGAAGAAATTTTTAAAAACCCCATTCATCCCTATACAAAATCTCTTCTTTCTGCAATCCCTGAACCTAATCCAATTATTGAAAAACGAAGGACTTCATTATCATATGACTATGTATCAAGTGGAATTGATTATACAAAAGGGAAAAATCAACATATCCATGGAAATCATTATGTACTTGCTACTGATGAAGAATTGAAATCATGGTTATAATTATAAACTAGTTTATATAATGATTCTCTAAATAAAAAAAAGGCATTATTTCTCTTCTAATCTTTTCATATTAATTCTTAATATTTAGATAATCTTATATATAAAAAGTGAGCATCGCTCAATGTCATTAAGTTAAGATGACAAAAATAACAGGAGTTATAATTCAAATAATGAATGAACTCCTGCTTTTCATTTTTAGACATTATAAAAACTGTAGTTTAAAACCACACTGTTTTGATATATAATAATTGTGTTAATCAAATCTGTAATTAAAACAAACTACATTTTTTGTTTCAGATTACGAATATTACTTCTATTTGGTCGTATAGGTAATATTTCGTTTGCGATTAATACTTCTGGATTGAGCGGGTTTCCGCTCTTTTTTCTTAGGAATTCTCTTATTATATGAAATGCACGAGTAAAATTAACTTGATATTTATATTTCGTCTTTTGTTTTTTTAATTTTATCTTCTGAATGACGCGTTGAGAAAAATTATATAGAATAAGTCGAGCATATATTTCCTGTTTGATTAATTCCCGTTTTTTGCTATGTAAAGAACTTAGACCAATTGCATATTTCAATTCTCTGAAAGAAGTTTCAATACCCCAACGTTTGTGATAGAGTTCCTTGATTTCTTCTAAAGAAAATTCTTCTCTACTTAAGTTTGTTATTATACATTCATATGAATCATCGTTAATTTTAAATCTAACAATTCTAACGTGAAATTCATATGGAATATTAAAATCTTCATTAAAATAATCAAATTTTTGGTTTATTGGCATAAATTTATATATTTCAGGGTGTGATTTTATATAATTTGTATTTCTACGAGTTAATAGACGAGAAACATCGATATCAAACTATTCATCAGGAAAGTGGCCAAAACTTCTTGTGATACTTGTTTTTAAATGAATATCTTTAATACGAATTAAATATTTATTACCTGAATGTGTTACATGTTCAAATCCGTTAATAGATTCGTAATATCTATCGGCAATAAAAATAGCTTTATTACCTTTGTAGCGATCTACAAAATTTACAAAAGCTTTGTTTTCATTCATTTTTGCTTGTCCTTGTATGATTAAATCATCATAAGTGCATTCGAATAGATCATAAGAAGCGTTTAGATGAAACGCAGAATAAGTTTTATCACTTTGATTAAATTTAAGCATCGTCGTTTCTTTGTCGTGGATTGTATTATCTATAGGGAGCACACTTCCATCTATAGCTAACAATCGATAACCTTTATATGTTTTTATAGTTTGTGTTTTCTGATTAAAAATGTTGAAAATAGACATAAATGCATTATATTTTATTTTACTTCTTGACTGAACAAAAGTAGATGTAGTTGGTGTTATTTGAGAATAATTATTTAGTTTTAACAGTTCATCCTTCAATGAGCCTGTCTCAATACATATGATATTTTTGATAACTGTTTCAAATATAAGCATTCTATTTCTCGTAAAATCAATTTCTGGATGAAAAACAAATAGAGATGGTGAGTTTGAAACTATTGATATTGCATTATCTAATGCTTTGCGTAAATATTTTGAATTGTTCATAGATGTTACCTCCAAACCTATATCTATAAACAATTGGCTAGTTATTCATTAAGAATAACTAGCCA
>JARHZK010000052.1 GCA_029258245.1 Longicatena sp.
TGTTGCGGTTATGCAGGATGATACACAAGAACATTTGCAACAAGATTGTAAAGAATTGGGAAAATATCTTGAAGAACCATTTCTTACACCACAATATTACTATATAAAAGATGGTGAAGTTGTAAGTAGGGAAAAGGGATTTACAAAAACATATCCAGATCGGTTTTGGTATTGGATAAAAGAAAATGAAATAAAATAGAAAATAGTTAATTTTATGAAAGAAATTTGAAAATATATTAAAGTGTTGATAATTATTTTCATAGTAAGTATAATATATTAGGAATAAGTTTTGTATAAGAGAGCGGTGTGGAGTATGAAAACATGGGATGATGTTTATGAATGTGCTAAAAAAAGATGTACTATTTGTCGCTGTTGCAAAATATGTGATGGAAGAGCATGTAGAGGAGAGACTCCTGGTCCAGGAGGAAAAGGAAGTGGAAGTTCTTTTGTAAGGAATGCGGACATGTTAAAACAAGTTTTTATCAAATTAGATACAATCGCATCGAATGAAGGAATAGATACAACAACGGATTTTTTCGGACATCAAGTTGCACTGCCAGTATATGCGGCTCCCATTAGTGGTATTAAACAAAATTACGGTGCTGATATGAGTGATTTAGAATATACGAAAGAACTTGTAGAAGGATGTAATTTAGTGAATACGGTAGCATTTACTGGAGATGGAATGTATGATGATATGTTTAAAAATCCACTTCGTATTTTAGAAGAAAATGATGGATTTGGAGTACCGACGATTAAACCATGGCTATTTGATAACATGAAATGGCGTATTGAACTTGCAAATGATACAAAAGTATTAGCGATTGCATCAGATATTGATGCAAGTGGGTTAACCAATTTAAGAAATAGTGTTACTCCAGTAGGATTTAAGAATGTGGATGATTTGAAAGAAATAAAAGCAATGATTCAAGTTCCGTTAATTTTAAAAGGAATATTGAGTGTAGAAGGGGCATTGAAAGCAATCGAAGCTGGCGCAGATGGTATCATTGTCTCTAATCATGGAGGACGCGTTTTAGATGATTGTCCAAGTGGCATTGAAATGCTTGAAGAAATTGTGGCTGCAGTAGATGGTAGAGTGAAAATTTATGTAGATGGAGGATTCCGTAGTGGTAATGATGTGTTTAAAGCGTTAGCACTTGGAGCGGATGGAGTCTTGATTGGAAGACCGATTTCACAAGCAGTTATTGGTGGCGGTGCTCAAGGAGTACAAATCTATATGAATAAAATAAAATTAGAATTAAAAGAAGCAATGGCGATGTCAGGATGTAAACAAATTCAAGATATTACCCGTGATAAAGTGATTGTGAAAATGTAATAGGAGGACAGTTATGAACGCATATGAAAACAACGCATTTTTTTGGCAAAAATTAGATACTTTGTATTTATCAAGTAAATTAGTAATTGATCGACCACGTAATACTTGTCACTATAAATATAGTAATTTAATTTATCCAGTTGATTATGGATATTTAAGTGATACTGCAGGTAGTGATCAAGCCCCAATTGATGTATTTAAAGGTAGTGAAAAGAAAAATTTGGTACAAGCAGTTGTTATTAGTGTTGATATTTTGAAAAAAGATTGTGAAGTTAAACTATTGATTGGCTGTACAGAAGAAGAAGAATATGAAATTTTGGAATTTTTAAATCAAACGGAATTTCAAAAGGCTGTTTTATTAAGAAGAGGGAATGATGTTCCTGAATGGTCAATGAATGACTAAGCTGACGTACGTCGGCTTTTTTTATGTTAGAAAGATATTTATTTTTTTTCATATACTTATAGAGGAGGAAAGTGTATGAAAAGGATAATTTTAATATATTTTTGTTGTATATTGTGTGGTTGTAGTTTAACGCATGGAAGTTTTGAAAAAGGAAATATAGATACGGATTATTTAATAAGTAGTATTCAACAAGAAATTGAAAAAAAACAATGGAACTATGGAATTCTACAAAACGAATCTTTAAAAAAAGATGAAATTGAATCATTATATCATATACCTATGATTTATGTGGATGAAGCATATGTTTATCAGAGCGTTATTCCTTTGCAATTTAATGAAATAGCTTTTTTTAAGTTAAATAAAAAATACGAGAAAGAATTACTAGATGGAATTGAAAAGAGAAAAAAGGATTTGGAAAATAGGTATTCAAATATTGATATAGATGATGTTTTAAAACAATGTCAACAAGGAAGTATTGGAGAATATTATTATTTTATACTTGGTGAAGATGCAGAAAAGGTGGTAAACTATATAAAAGGAAAGAAGTAGGTGAAGTTATGTATCGTTTCAAATGCTTATATGAAGAATTTACATCGTTTGAAGGAAGTTTGTTTAAATATTCACTTTCTTTTTCTTTATTATTAGCATTGGCACCATCTTTGCTTATATTTGCATTATTATTTAAATATGCATATTTAGATAATAGTATTATTTTGGATTTTTTAGTTAATTTTATGCCAGATGGAAACAAAGAAATGCTAAATCAATTATTACAATATTTTACAAATAAAAACTATAGTATGATATCCTTTTTTATTACTATGTGTGCATCTTTTTATTTAGCAAGCCGTAGTATTTTTTCATTTTTGTTGATTAGTGCATCTCATGAACATGTAGAAGTTCCCAAATGGGCAATACGAATTAAATCAATTTTTCTTTTTGTGAATTTGGTTGTTATTGTTGTTACTGCTATTTTTATTGCAACAAATTTTTTAGAGTTATTACCGCTAATTTCTTTATTTATTATGTTGATGTTTTTTTATATGATGTATCGAGCATTGAGTTTTCGTAAACGAGATTGGAGTTTTGGGTTGTTAGGAGCGCTTTTTTCAACATTTAGTATTATGCTTTTAGCAGCTTTATTTGTTACAGTAGTTAAATATTTTACATCTTATCAGGATGTTTATGGTCCTTTAGCGTCTTTAGTAACTTTATTGTTGGCAATTTATTTAATTTCTTGTATTATATATTTTGGGTTTTGTTTAAATTTGGTTGTAGAAGACACGTATGGTAAAGAAGATTTACTATTAATGAAGCACTCAAGATTGTTTCAGTATGCAAATGGTATTCAACATAAAATAAGAAGTAGAATGATAAAAAAATAATAAGAATATGAGGTAGGTAAAATGAAAGTAGTTATAAAAAAGACAGGAATTAATGGAGAAGGAATTGGATATATTGATCGTTTACCAGTTTTTGTTCCAGGAGCATTATTAGGAGAAGAAGTAGATATTCGTATTATAGAAAAGAAAAATCGCTATGCGATTGGAGAAGTCAATAAAATTATTAAGAAAAGTAAAGATCGAATTCAACCGAAATGTCGTATGCAACATGTATGTGGTGGATGTCCTTTAATGATTGCTCGTTATCCAAGACAGTTAGAATATAAAAAAGATGTTTTAAAACAAACATTAATAAAATATGCACAAGTAGATCCTAAAAAAATTCAAAACGTGATTCCAAGTGAGGATATATTTGGATATCGAAATCAATTTAAAATGCCTGTTGCAATGGTTGAAGGACACTTGGAAAGTGGATTGTTTATGCCAAACTCTAATTACTTTATTGAAATTCATCGTTGTTTTATACATGAGGATGCATTAGAAAAAATGCGATCTATGATTATGAATGTGTTAAATGAAGATGGATATCAAGGATATAATCATCATGAAAAAAGCGGTATTCGAAATTTGATTGTTAGAGGTTTTCAAGGAAGATATCAATGTACAATAGTAACTGGTAATGATGAAATTGAGCCAAGAACAATTGAAAAACTTATGAAAATTAAAGGATTGTATAGTTTATGGCAAAGTATCCACACAATTAAAAAAACTCCTGAAGTTTTTGGACCTAAGATGATTTTTTTAGCTGGTGAAAAATTATTACCATTACAATTAGAAAATTTACAATTAGAAATATCTCCACGTTCCTTTTTTCAATTAAATACAAAACAAGCTGTGCAATTATATCATACGATCGCAGATTGTATTCATGGAAATCATGAATTGATTGTAGAAGCATATAGTGGTATTGGTGCTATTTCTATGTATTTAAAAGATAAAGCAAAGGAAATTATTGGAATTGAAAGTATTAAAGATGCAGTTGTAAATGCAAATCATAATGCTAAGAAAAATGGATGTAGACATGTTTCTTTTGTATGTGATGATGCAGCTGATAAACTAGTTTATATTTCTAAGAAGCGTTCAATTGATGTATTAGTTGTTGATCCACCTAGAAGTGGTTTAGATGATGCAATGCTAGAATGTATTTTAAGAAGCAAGATTAAACAAATTGTTTATGTGTCATGTAATCCAGCTACATTAGGTAAAAATTTAGCAGTTTTACAGAGTAGATATGATGTAGAAAAAATCACTCCAATTGATATGTTCCCACATACTCCACATATTGAAAGTGTTGTTTCACTGTCCTTAAAGCGCGCTACAAATTATGCAAAAGCAAATAGAAATAAATAAAACAATGGAGAAGTCTTGAAACTAAGATTTCTCTTTTTTATATATTGAATATAGAGTAATAAAAAATTATTGAGTGGTAATAATGTAAAATGTGGTAAGTTTTATTAATAAATGATCTATTTATGATTATGTTGTGCATTTTTAAAAAAATTAAATTGATATATGAAAGTAATAGATTGAATAATTTTTAAAATATGGTCGCATAATTTTGAATCATTTTTAACATGTATAAAAGCTATTGATTTAAATTATTTAACTTCAAATGAGTATATTTATTAAGTGATGAAAGTTGTGCGTAAAAAGTTAGAAATAGGTAAAAAAAGTATGAAAATCTGAAAAATGATGAAAAAAATGTAAGGGATATCATGAAATTGTGTGTAAGAAGCAATCAAATGGTTAGATTAGGCTAATTATTTAAGAAAAAGGTGTTTTTTAGTTGCATATTCAATTTAAAATTATTATAATTACATCATAAAAATAGGAGGTCAAACCGATGAGTATTGAACGTAAAGAATGGGAAGGTTTTGAAGGTCGTATTTGGAAAGAAGAAGTCAATGTAAGAGATTTCATTCAAAACAACTATAAACCATACGATGGTGATGAATCTTTCTTAGCAGAGCCAACAGAAGCTACTAATAAATTATGGGGAGCTTTACAAAAATTACAGAAAGAAGAAAGAGCTAAAGGTGGAGTCTTAGATATGGAAACTGAGATTGTAACTTCAATGACTGCTTATGGTCCAGGTTACATTTCAGATGAATTAAAAGACTTAGAAACAGTTGTAGGATTACAAACTGACAAACCATTAAAACGTGCATTCATGCCTTATGGTGGAATTAAAATGGCTGAAGAAGCATGCACAACTTATGGATACCAACCAAGTGAAAAATTACATGAAATTTTCCATAAATATCATAAAACACATAATGATGCAGTATATGATGCATATACTCCTGAAATGCGTAAAGCACGTAAAAATAAAATTGTTACAGGATTACCTGATACTTACGGACGTGGACGTATTGTAGGTGATTATCGTCGTGTTGCATTATATGGGGTTGATTTCTTAATCAAAATGAAAGAAAAAGACAAAGCTAATTGTGGATGCGGAACAATGACTGATGACATTATCCGTCAACGTGAAGAATTATCTGAACAGATTAAAGCATTAAAAGAAATGAAAAAAATGGCTGAAATCTACGGATATGATATTAGTTTACCAGCAGCAAATGCTCGCGAAGCTGTACAATGGACATACTTTGCATACTTAGCAGCTATCAAAACACAAAATGGTGCTGCAATGAGTATCGGACGTGTTTCTGCATTCTTAGATATCTATTTTGAAAGAGATTTAGAAAGAGGAATCTTAACAGAGTCAGAAGTACAAGAATTAGTTGACCATTTAACAATGAAATTCCGTATGGTTAAATTTGCTCGTATTCCTATCTACAACCAATTGTTCTCTGGAGATCCAGTATGGGCTACATTAGATTTAGCTGGTTTAGGAATGGACGGACGTCATATGGTTACGAAATCAGATTTCCGTTTCTTACATACATTAGAAAATATGGGTCCTTCACCAGAACCAAACTTAACTGTATTATATTCAAGTCACTTAACAGATGAATTCAAACATTA
>JARHZK010000089.1 GCA_029258245.1 Longicatena sp.
TGATCAAGTAGATAACGATAAGACGCCAAATACAGGAGTAGAAACAAATACGCTAGTATTATGGAGTGCATTGTTAGGTGCAGGATTTATAATGTTGAATTTACGAAAAAAGAAAAGAAAAGCATAAATTCTATTCATATATTGAGTAGTATATCTAATAATTATAAATAAAATAAAAAACTATAGAAGTTAATCTGTTTAGGATATGTACTTTTATAGTTTTTTTATGGATTGAAGTTAAAAATTTAATATTTATCTATAAAATAGTATATTTTACTTAAATGTGCAATATTTTTATAAAAAGTACAATAAATTTTTAGTTATATATATTATAATTTATTTGAATGTTACTTATGATTTAAATAAAAGGTGGTGAAATAGTGATTAATAAGTAAGGACATTTAAGGAGGGATAATATGAAAAAAATAAAATTAGTAATAATTAGTTTATTTTTAATGCTAAGTACCTTTTCATTTCCATCTGTAGTGAATGCTGAAGAAGAGAAGAATATGATAGATCCATCGAATTTTACTGTGGAAGTATCTGGTTTTAGCGATGATGGTGGTAATAATGGAAACGATGCTAAAAATAATCAGGAAGTAAAAAGCAATATTTTTGATTATACAAAAAACGGAAAATATAAATATTGGAGAAGTCATAAAAGTGAACGAGTATTAGATAATTATTTAATTATTGATATGAAAGAACAATATTCAATTAATAAAATATCGTATTCTCCACAATTGTATTTTAAAGATAATATTGAGGATAGTTATGAATGTAATGGTGCTATCCAAGATATGATATTACAGGTAAGTAATGATAAGCAAACGTGGAGAGATGTGAAAAACGCACAAGGTCTCGAAATGACTGATTATAAATATCCAAAAGAAATAACTTTTCGTGAAGAAAGTGTACGTTATGTAAAAATTTCGGCAAAGAAAGCAACAAGTTGGGATCATAAAGATTGGAAAGAAATTTCTGTGGGGAAAATAAAAGTATTTGGTAATCAAATTTCTGAAGAAAGAGTGAATGTAGCCTTAAAAAAACCAGTGAAAACAGAAAATGGTAAGAATCCTGAATTTGCAGTAGATGGAATAATACAGGAAGGTAATAATAACTGGTGGGAAGGAAATATGTTCCATAATGGAAATGAGGACTGGACTTCCAAAGGTGAGCCATATGAACCGAAAGGAAATTTAACAATTGATTTACAAGGGGTATATGATATTGATGAATTCAAGGTATATGGGTATTGGGAAGATAATAGAAGTTTTGCTTATAATATTTCTACTAGTTTAGATGGAACTCAATTTACACCTATTATTGATAAAAAATTAGAAGATGGTTCAAATGTTAAAACTGGTATTGCTCATAAATTACAAGAAAAAATTAAAGCAAACTATGTACGAATTCAAGTTACAGATAGTAATGCACAATGGCCTTGTTCTTCACAAATACGAGAATTTGAAGTATATGGAATAAAGAGTAAAGACAAAGGTCAAAATGTTGCACGTAATAAAGTAGTAACGAATTTGAATACACAGGAAAAAATAACTGAATTGACGGATGAAAATAATCAGACAATTGTCGATATAGCTAAAAATCATAGTATTGACTTAAATCTTGTAGATATATATCAAGTAGAAAATATAGATATTTTTAGTAATGTAAATGCAAATGACACGGTTAGTTATGTGTTACGAGGAAGTAAAGATGGGGAAAACTATAAAGTTTTAGATCGTGGAGTTGTAAATGACAAAATACATAATATCGCAATTGAAAATTACAAAGGTATGCATTTAAAATTTACATTCTTTGATACGATTAAATTGAATGAAATTAAAGTATATGGAAGAAAGACACAATTCATCAATGATAAAGTAAATATTGCCAAAAATAAAAAAATAACTGGTATAAATACAGAATCCAACCACGGACCAGAAAATGCAAATGATGGAAATATCAATAATTATTGGGCCGCATCTTCTATTGGATCCTATCTTACAGTTGACTTAGGAGATTTTTATAAAGTTAATAAATTCAATGTAATTCCTTATTTTGATAATCATCGTGCATATAAATATACAATTAGTGTGAGTAAAGATGGAAAAAAATTTCATACTGTTGCTACGAAAGACGATGAAAATATTGCAACGGAAGTAGGAACGAATCATGATATAAAACCTGAAATAGCACGCTATGTACGTTTAACAATGACAGATCATTTATTCTCAGATAATAAGTCGGTTCATGTCAATGAATTTAAAGTTTTTGGAGAAGAAGTAGATTATGAAGTAGAAAATATTGCTTTATATAAAACTATTACTGCAAAAGCTGAAAAATTAGTAAATGATAATTATTTTGATACATGGACTGCATCTTCTGTAAATGAAGAAATTATTTTGAATTTAGAAAAATGTTATTCCATTAGTGATATAACATTCATAGCTTCTGATCAAAAAAACAATCAATATCATATTTATGCAAGTGAAGATGGAAAAGAATATGATAAGATTGCTCAAAAAAATACCAAAGGGAATATTACAATTCCACTTACTTTTGTAAATGCAAAATATTTAAAAATTGTTGGACAAACAGAAGATAAACCATTAACATTCAATGAAATTATTGTTCATGGAGAAGAAACACCTGTTGCAACCGATGGAGATATTGCATTTTTAAAACCAGTACGTACAAATTTTGGAGCCACTTCTGCAGAAAATATTACAGATCAGCAAACGTCAACTTCATGGAATGGGCAATATTATCCATGTTATGTAGATATTGATTTGATGGGAGCATATGATGTAGATCGTGCTAAAGTATATATGGCAAATGCCAATGGTTACTATCGTTATTCAATTTACACGAGTAAAGATGGAGAAAAATTTAATCGTGTATATCGTAAAGAAGATAAAACACCAATTTCAAAAGACGGTGTAATGGAAGCTACGTTAACCAATGCAAAAGGAGTTCGATTTGTTCGTGTACAATTTGAATATTCATCTGAAACACAAAATGTAGGAGTAGGCGATATTCGTCTATATGGAACAAAGATTAATTCTAAGAAAGAGTATCGTAAAGAATTAACATATACAAATTATAAAGATACAAAATATGCAAAGGATATTACGGATCAAGAAGTATATGATTATGTAGATGGAGTTATTACTCGTTTATTTGGTGAACAATATACGGATTGGTTTACATTTGAATTAAAAGATAAAACAGCAAAAAAAGATTTCTTTGAAATCTATGATGAAAATGGAAAAATTCACATTGCAGGTAATAAAGGTTTATCTTTAACTTCAGGATTATATTATTATTTAAAAAATTATGAAAATGTATTAGTAACAGAAGTTGAAGTACAAGGGAATTTAACGACAACTCCAAATAAAGTAAGTGCAACAAAAGATAATCCAATTCGAAAAGATAATTTGTATGATGTAAGATATGCATATAATTATTGCACTAATTCATATACAATGGCATTTTTCGGTGAAGATGAATGGCAAAGAGAATTGGATTGGTTGGCGTTAAATGGAGTGAATGTTATTTTAGATTTGAATGGTCAAGAAGCTGTATGGCATAATTTCTTAAAAAAAGTTGGATATACGGATGAAGAAGCAAAAGACTGGTTAGCAGGTCCAGGATATTATGCATGGCAGTTTATGGCTAACTTAGAAACATTTAACGGCCCTGTATCAAATAATTGGATTTTACAACGTCTAGAAATGGCACGAAAAAATCATTATAAAATGAGAACACTAGGAATGGAACCAGTGTTCCAGGGATTTAGTGGAGAAGTCCCAACAAATATAAAAACAGTTGATCCAAAAATTGATATTGTTCCACAACGACCATGGTCAGCATTTGATCGTCCAAGTATGATTCGAACGACCTCTTCAAGTTATACAAAATATAGTAAATTATTTTATGATTCTCAAAAAGAAATTTTAGGAGATAAAACACGTTATTATGCAACGGATCCATTCCATGAAGGCGGTTCTGTTGGAGATATGAATTTAGCGGATATTGGAAGAACGATTTTTGATAAAATGCGTGAACATAATCCAGGCGCTGTATGGGTAGTTCAATCTTGGAGTTTAAATCAGCAAACAATATCTAAATTCACTCCGCAAGAACGAGAAAATGGATTACTTGTACTTGATTTGAATGCAGATCAGGATCCAAAATGGAGAGGAAATGAATTTGGAGGATCTCCATGGGTATGGTGTGTGTTAGATAATTATGGTGGAAAGCACGGTATTCAAGCTGAATTAGAATTAATGTCAAAATTATATTCAGATGTATATCAGAAATCGAAGCATTTGAAAGGAATAGGAATTGCGCCAGAAGGGACTAGATTAAATACAGTACAATATGATCTATTATATGAAACAGCTTGGGAAAATCAAAACATTGATTTACCTACCTGGTTGGAAAAATATG
>JARHZK010000114.1 GCA_029258245.1 Longicatena sp.
TTGAGCATACCGATGGTCAGGGTGTCAAAGCTCTGGTATGCACATTGCAGATGTATGGTAACTTACATGCCAAAAGAAGGTGGACGCATTCAAGACGTATACAGTAAAAAGTGGTGTGAAGATGAAGTAGCCAAAAAGAAACGAATTGAATATTCGAACGTCCAAATGATTTCATGGGAAGAAGAGAAAGATTTAATCTAAAAATGTCTTTAAAAGAATCTAAAACAATTTCTGTGTATGAGTGTAGCGAATATAGAGGAATATACTGGCAAAATGCAACAGAAAATACAAAAAAACTTACTAATTATTACATAAAAAATAGAAATAGTCTTGAAACAGGTGTAGGTACTCCTAAAAATATAGTTATTATAAATGATAAAACCTTTGATTCATTTGGAGCATATGACAAGATAACAGATACCATATATTTGAATGAAAAGATAATCGATAAAAATACTATAAAAAAATCAGTAATGATGAGTATTTCGCATCTAATACTACATATGATATAATAAGACATGAATTACACCATAAAGAGCATCATGATGCTGTAAAAAGATTTTACAAGGCCAACCAAAAGAAGTATAATAGCATTGAAGATGCAAAGCATGATTTAGAGCAAGAATTATATTCGTATTTGAACAAGGCCGCATACAGTGAACCACAATATTTAATGACTACTATTAGTGGTTATGCAGAATCTGAATTTATGCGTGGCAATTTAAATGAAGTCATTTCAGAAGCGGGAGTTAAAATAAATAATGGAACGCTAGGTGATGAAATACTAAAAAGAAAAATTGAGGAGGTCTTAAAGTATGCAATGGATGGTGCCTAAGGAAATTCAAGAAGCACATAAAAAAATAGGCCCTTGGCTTTTGTTTTCTGAAGAAAAGGGATATTCCCTAAGGGAAGATGCTCCTGATGAAATCAAAAAACTAGAAAAAAAAATGTTTGAGTGGTGGAAGAAACATCCTACACTTATGGACTAGCACTTTACAATACGTAAGGTGCTTTTATTATGCAAAGGAGAAAAAAATGAAATTATTTATTAGCCAACCAATGAAAGATAAAACAGATGATGAAATTAAAAAAGAAAGAAATAAAATTATCGAAGCTGCTAAAAAAGAATATGGAGAAGATTTAGAAGTAATTGATTCATTTTTCGAAAACGCACCTCATGATGCTAGACCTTTATGGTTTTTAGCAAAATCATTAGAATTATTATCTACTGCAGATATTGCATTTTTCGCGACAAATTGGGAGAAATACAGAGGATGTTCTATTGAACATGAATGTGCTAAACAATACGGTATCAAAATTATTTATGATTAAATTATAGAAAGGGGATTTAAAATGACACCAAATCAAGAAAAATTAAGAAAAGTTGTAGTAGATTATTTCAATGAACATGTAGATAAAACAGACAGTAAAACGATTACTTTAGATGATGTTTTTGTTGTGTGGTTTTCAAAAACATTACAAAATTGTAAAGCATTGCTTAGTACAACTGTAAGTGATGGTATGTATTATGAGTTAACTTATAATGGAGATAAAAAAGAACTATATTTAGATGCTTATAAAAAATGGAAAAATAAATGTATTAAGATGGAGTAGTAAGATGGAGAAACATTGCAATCATGCTTATGTTCAACGGTGTAAAAGTTATTGTGATAAAAATTTAGAATGCAGGGTCATGAAAATTCGTGATACCTGCATTTTTTGTGGAAAAGAATTAGAAGAAAGGGTGTCTTATATGAATGATCTACCAAAGCGGAAATTATTCTACTTTGGATCACATTTGAAATGAAAATATGAAATAAAGGAGGTAGTGGCGTGGAGTGCAAAAAAGAAAAAAGGATTGGAAAGCAGACCCCTACTACTTCTATCGTAATTCCATATCAAGAAACGTACGGGAAAGATGCAATTGAAATATATAACTCGACTTCAAGAAAAGCGCGTGAATGGCAAGAAATATTATCTTATGACATTTTAGCGTTCAATGAAGAGGGTTTATGAGTGCACACAAAGTTTGGGTACGAAATTCCACGTAGAAACGGGAAAGGTGATAATCATTGTAATTTGGGAACTGAACGGGCTTTCGAAAGGGGAACGTATTCTTCATACCGCACATCGAACGACAACATCGCGTGCTGCATGGGAAAGGTTATGTACGCTTTTAGATGAAGCAGGAATCGAATATAAGGCAACGAAACAGATGGGACTAGAAACTGTTAAAGTTGAAGGTGGTGGATATTGCAATTTTCGAACACGTTCATCGAAAGGTGGACTTGGAGAAGGTTATGATACATTGATTATTGATGAAGCACAGGAATATACGATCGACCAGGAGTCGGCATTGAAATATATCGTCACTGATTCGATGAATCCACAGATAATTTTTTGTGGAACTCCGCCGACCGCAGTTTCAGCTGGAACGGTATTTACAAAAATGAGAAATGGAGTAATGTCCGGTACTTCTAAAAATACAGGATGGGCAGAATGGTCCATTGAGTTCATGATCGATCCACACGATGTAGATGCCTGGTATCTAACAAACCTATCTTTAGGATGCTGTGGGAAGCACGTACGTATAGAATTTACAGATGGATATATTTGAAAAAAATCGATATTGTAATAGTTTTTTAAACCAAGAAGAAGATGAAGAAAATATGTTATTATTTAATAATATAGTAGTTAATCAATCAGAAATTAAATCAATAAAAATTTTAGATTAAATAATTTGATGTAAAGAAAAACAAAATAGGAGAATAAATCATGCTTATATATAAAATATTAAAAAGTAAAAGAATGAAATTGATACAAAATACTTTAATTAGTGGAATTTGTTAACTATATAAGTGCATATAACGATGAAATTTTATTTTTTTTAGAAATGAGTAATAAAATATTAAAAAAATTATAATTTGTTATTGAATTTTATTTGATTGTTTGATATTATATATGGGCATTAGATGTGTCCACGTAGCTCAGCTGGATAGAGCATGCGCCTTCTAAGCGCACGGTCGGGGGTTCGAATCCCTCCGTGGACGCCAGTATGTTTTGAAAACCACTTATTAAGTGGTTTTTTTATTTATGCATGAGTGAGAAAATCTAAGAGATAGTAGAATGATTTTGCTTTTGAAACATATTTGTGATTTCGTTAAAAAAATTCTACTTCTCTTGTTTATATAGAATTTGGTTATGTCTAAATAGCGAACTACTTATGAGAGATTGTTACACTCTACTTAACACAAAGATAGATAGGTATGAATCTATAGGAGTGTTACTCTATTATTTTTAAATTGATTATTAAGATTTAGTAGGAAAAACATTAGAGAAATTTATCGAACTTGCCAAGATAACTCCAAATTTTAATTCAATCTATTCGATAGGTGAAATTGGAGAAAATCTAGCAGATCGTATCTTAGTAGAAATAGGAGATATGAAACGATTCAAAGAAAAGAATCAAATCATATACTATGCATGATTGATCCAATAATATGTGACTCTAGAAAAGTAAATGGGATATATTTGTTGATATCTAAGAAGGGGAACAAAAGGCTTTGATACTTACTATATTTGGTAGTCAGTTGCCATTTAAGATTGAAGAAAGAATATTCTATTTACAATTATTATCAAAAGAAAAAGTAACAATCCCCACAATTTATATGCGTCCATAAATTATTAATACTGATTTATGGGATTGCTAAAACAGATACATATTACAATTACTAAATAAATTTGTCGTTTATAAATAGATGATCATAGATTTTGTAATACATGCTCATTTATCTATAGTTTATATTATCCAATTTTATAGTAAAGCATTTTTATAAATGTTATAATATAAAAAAGCAGGAGGAAATATCTTATGCAAAAATATATTATGGCAATTGATCAAGGAACAACAAGTACAAGGGCAATTCTATTTGATCGTGAAAGTAATATTATGGGAATAGCACAAAAGGAATTAGAAAATTATTATCCAAAACCAGGATGGGTTGAACAAAATGCAAATGATATTTGGGCTAGTAGTGTTGGAGTAATGGTTGAAGTTTTGGCAAAAACAGGAATTATGGATTCACAAGTTGCAGCAATTGGGATAACAAATCAAAGAGAAACAACAGTTATATGGGATAAGAAAACAGGAGTACCTATATATAATGCAATTGTATGGCAATCAAGACAAAGTGATTCTTATTGTGAAAATTTAAAAAAACAAGGTTTAGAGCATTTCATTAAGAAAAAAACAGGATTACTTTTAGATCCATATTTTTCAGCAAGTAAAATTCGTTATATTTTAGATCATGTAGAGGGAGCACAAGAACGTGCAGAAAAAGGTGAATTGTTGTTTGGCACAATGGATACATGGTTATTATGGAAAATGACGAAGGGAAAAAAGCATGTGAGTGATGTTTCAAATGTTTCAAGAACAATGTTGATGAACTTAGAAACATTACAATATGATGAAGAATTGTTAAATCTATGGAATATACCACGTTGTATGTTACCTGAAATAAGAAGCACGAGTGAAATATACGGATTTACAGAAGGATTGTTTGATTGCAAGATTCCAATTGCATCACTAGTTGGTGATCAACAAGCTGCATTATTTGGACAGACATGCTTTGAGGCAGGAAATGTAAAAAACACATATGGAACAGGATGTTTTCTTTTGATGAATACAAAAAATAAAATTATTCATTCGAATAATGGATTAATTACTTGTGTTGGTTGGAAAATTGATGGAGTATGTGATTATGTATTAGAAGGTAGTGTGTTTATTGCGGGTGCAGCAATTCAATGGCTACGTGATGGAATAGCACTTATCGGTAAGAGTTCAGAAAGTGAACAAAGGGCAACAAGTGTATCTAGTTGTAATGGTGTGTATGTCGTTCCATCGTTTACTGGGCTTGGAGCGCCGTATTGGAAGCCACAAGCAAAAGGAGGTATTTTAGGATTAACAAGAGGAACAACACAAAATCATATTATTCGTGCCACTGTAGAATCTTTAGCATATCAAACAAGTGATGTTGTATCTGCAATGGAAGAAGATAGTGGGTTGAAAATCGAAAAAATGCTTGTAGATGGTGGAGCAAGTAAAAATAATTTCTTATTACAATTTCAAAGTGATATTCTAAATACAGAAGTAATACGGTCAAAAACAAGTGAAACTACCGCACTTGGAGCGGCATATTTAGCTGGACTTGCAGTAAAATACTGGAAATCTGTTGATGAAATTAAGGAGCAATTTCAAGTTTCTCAAGTGTTTCAACCATCTATGAATGAGGTATTACGTGAACAAAGAATAAAGGGATGGAAAAAAGCGGTAGATGCAATTATTAGCTTTTAAGTGAAATTTTTAACAAAATAGTTGCTTATTGAATATGAATTTGTTAGAATTACCTTGTAATTCGCATTAATTTATGATTCAATAGCGAATTAGTGAACAAAGGAGATACATAAATGAAAAAGTTGACAGTTTTATTAGCTGCAGTATTAATGTTAGCTGCATGTGGAAAAACAGAAGAGTCTGTAAAAGGTACTGGGGAATCAGCTAAAGATGCCAAAGGGAATTATGCAACTGCTGAAATCGAATTACAAGGAGATAAAGTAGTATCTATCTCTTTAGATGAAGTGAAAGAAGGAAAATCAAAAAAAGAACTAGGTCCTAAATATGGGATGAAAGATTCAAGTAAAATCAAAAAAGAATGGGATGAACAAGTAAAATTCTTAGAAGATTACATCATAAAAAATGGTTTAGAAAAAGTTGAATTAACAGCTGAAGGAAAACCTAAAAATGATGATGTTTTAGCAGGATGTACAATTAACTTAACAAATATGATGGAAGCCGCTAAAGCTGCTAAAGACAACGCTAAATAATATTATTTTGAAGTGGGAACGATATGAATGGATATCGTTCTTTTTATGTATAAATGGCATAATGTTTATTATACTATATTATTAGAGAGGATATGAGTATATGAAAATGAGATATGCATTACTATGTTTCTTGATGATATTAGGTGGGTGTAGTAAACAAGTTAAAAAAGTTGGAAATGGTGTGTTTCAAAATGAAAATGGAGAAAGAATCACTGCCAAAATAAATATTATAGATGATAAATTAGTAAAAGTAAATTTAGATGAAACAGTTAAGGATAAAAAAGAAACAAAAAAAGAATTAGGAGATTCATATCATCTCAAAATTGCAAGCAAGATAGGAAAAGAATGGTATGAGCAAATTGATTTTTTAGAAAAATATATTGTTGAACATGGAATTGATTCTATTCGAATGAATGAAGAGGGAAAGGCGACAAACAAAGATGTAATAACAGGGTGTACCATTCGTATAGATGGATTTATTGAAGCAATAAAAAATGCATATATGCATCAAAAAGAAAAGTGAAAACTCACTTTTTTTTATTGTAAAAATTTTAGATTTAAGTATAATAAGACAAGTATGGAGGGATATTAATGAATCGAGCAGATAAAATTTTTATTAGTATTGTTGTAGCTTGTTCTATTTTATTCTATGTTCCTCTTATATGGAGTGCTTATAGAAATAAAGATAATGTAAAAGAAGTAGTTGTAAGTTTTAAGGATCAAGAAATATTAAGAGAAAAAATTGATATTGATCATGTGTATAAAGTAAAAGGAACACTTGGACCGGTTACCATAGAAATAAAAAATAGTAAGGTACGTGTTGAAAAAGAAACATCCCCAAATCATTTATGTTCTATTCAAGGGTGGGTTTCAGAAAGTAATCGACCAATTGTTTGCTTACCTAATAATATTGTTGTTGAAATTAAATCAAGCAATAGTGTTGATGATGAAGTAGATACGGTGATACAGTAATGAAAAAAACAAAAAGAATGACAATGATAACGATGTTAGTTGCAATAAGTATTATGTTTCATATGATAGAAGCAACAATACCAATCCCAATTTTTGTACCTGGATTTAAATTAGGTCTTGCAAATATTGTAGGTCTAGTTGCATTATATATGTTTGGGTTCAAGGTAATGATGGAAGTTAATTTGATGAGAGTATGTTTAGCTTCATTAATTCGTGGAGTTATATTTGGTACAGGATTTTGGCTTTCCTTATGTGGGGTATTACTAAGCTCATTTGCTAGTGCATTAGCAAAGCGATATACATCAATGAGTATATATGGGGTAAGCATTGCTGGAAGTTGCTTTCATGCGGTTGGTCAAGTTATAGCTGTTACTTTTATATATCAACAATTTTTTATGCAAGCAATTTTACCTGTATTAATT
>JARHZK010000245.1 GCA_029258245.1 Longicatena sp.
TAAATAAAAATCAACTTTATATCTAGTAGATTATTATCTAATAATAGAGATATAAATGTTATAGTCTTTTTAAATAAGATGATTTTATCCAGTGAATACCAAAGACATTAGAAACATAGTAGTAGAAAGAGGAAAAAGCCAAAGTATGGCAGTCGAAATCGAAATCACTTTTTGAAAACTTCTTTAGATGATGCGAGTTAAATATTAATCAGGTGTCGCATGGATCAAAACTATACAAAGCAATGCGATATGCATTAAATAATAAAGAAAGACTAAGCTAATATATAAATGACGAACTATTAGCAAAAATAAATCATCCAGATTCATATAAATATCTAAAATTCATATTTGAATAGTTACAAAGTCAAGATTTGATAAGATATCCAAAAAGGCTATACTTGTTCTTACCCTGGAGCGAGGAGACAAAAAAATATTGTGACTAACGAATAAAAATAGAGCTTACGGTACAAGATAACTTAATATCATACCGAAAAGCTCTGTTTTTTCTATATATAATATTATTTTGTACTTATTATTAATTTACCAATAAGTAGATTTATAGTACAAAATGTTAAAGTGAAAAAAATAATGTTTGCAAATATTTTTAAGCGACCATGTGATAACAAGATAAAAAGTATGTAATCGACTATCAAAATTTTTAATGTCTTTATTTTATAAAAGTGTAATTCCTTTTTATTGATTTTTTTATTGATGTGGTCAACTGGACCTATAATCCAAATTAGAAAAAAATATAATATTAATAATAAATGACTAACTGGGATAATGATTTTTATTGAAATGGATAGTTGTAAGATTAAAATAGTAAATAATATTGAAAAAAATGTACATAAATAGTTATTATTAAAATGGTATCCTCCTAGATAGCGTCTTAGAAAAGTAAATATAATAATGAAAAATAAAAAATATAGAAAAGAATGCATAATAATAATTAGGGGAACAACAAAACATAAATATATAAGATAGTGTTTAGATATATCATAGCCATAAGAAAATAAGTCTATATCTATATTAATGTTATTTTTATCAAATAATTCAAATAGTCTATTTTTTAGCAATATAATCATTCCTTTGTTCAAAATAATCAATTAAATTTTTTAAAATGTCATATCCTGTATTATCTAATCCTAAAGGATTTAGTTGATATCTTACATCATCATAGATTATATAATCAGGGGTAACATTACATAGCGACGTAATTAAAACTATATGAGTAGGAGTTGGAGTACTGATTCCACATTCCCAATTGTGAATGGTAATTCTACTTACATTTAACTTTCTAGCAAAATCGATTTTAGATAATTTTAATATTTCAGTTCTTAGAAATTTTATTTTATCGGCTATATCCATAATATCACCTCATTTATTTATTGATTGAATGAGATTGTATAAGTTGATTACTTCATTACGTTGCTTCTCATTTAACTTATCCAAATTTAAGGGGTTACGATTTTCATTAAATAATAATAGATTTGTAGATACTTCAAGAATCTGTGCTAAATTTAAGAGATTGTTTAGTGATAAAACACCAATTCCTTTTTCCCATTCATTGATAGTGAAAACATCTACATTCATGGCAATTGCCAACTCTGATTGAGACATTTTTTTAAGAATTCTAGCAGTTTTTATTCCAGAATAATTTGTATTCATATAATCACCTTATTTATTTTAATAACAAATATATTACATGTGATTAACATAATAATCAAAAAAATGTTAATTAATATACATTGTGAGAGCTTGATAATTACATTATAAACAGAAAAAAAGGGTTTTATACCCTATATATAAAAAATTAAAATTATATATGATAGACTATTAAAAATGAACAAATTCAAATATCTTGGAAGGGGGGGATTAACGTGGGGAAAAATATATTAAAAATTTATTATTTTATAATCTCAATGATAGGTATTTTTACAATTAATAGTACATGTGCAATTGGATTGGGACAAGAAAAAGAGTCTGAAGAATTAAATAAATACAAAAAATTTAAATCATAGTATTTAAACAATATAATTGAAGTGAACCTCTAAGTTGTGGACAACCAACGAAGGAGGTTCACTTTTTAGTACGCCAAGCATGGCATACATCTAGGTGGTGAAAGTCCACTGTGGGGGGCGAACATCGCAACCGCTAACCACTAGCCAAAGCCAAGGGTGTCCATCGTGAGGTGGAATCTGGAGGAAGGCAGAGGCAAAACTCCGGTCTGAGGAACACGAATCACATCAGGCATATCATGGGGATGAGCGTGCTAAACAAAGCAAAGTCCAAGAGAGTTGCGGATAAAACTTCTTCTACTTCCATTGTTTTGCTTAGTTTCCAACGAATGATTTTACGTGAGTATAAATCCATAATGCTTGTCAGATATACGAATCCATCATCATTTGTCCATATGTATGTGATATCTGTACACCACACCGTATTTGGTTTTACTGGATGAAAGTCTCTTTTTAAAATATTGTGTAATATGGTTGAAAAATCGCAATCTCTTGTTGTCCTTGTTCGATGTTTTATATAGTGAGCTTTTATGCCGTTTTCACGCATATATTGACCCACTGTGCGCTCTGAAATAGTTTCTCCCTGTTTTCGTAATTCTTGGGTGATTTTAGGTGCTCCATAAATTTCATGAGATTTTTCATGGATGTTCTTTATTTCTTTAATCACTCTACTTTTACGTTCCTCTCTTGCACTTTTTTTCCGATTCTTCCAGTTATAATATCCTGATTTAGAAATACCTACTTTATTTAGCACACTAGAAACAGAAAAATCATTACGTTTTTCTGCAGTATTTCTTATTTGTTGATAAACAATATCGGTTAGTTCCCTAGTATGCTTATAGCCTTTTTTAGAATGTCTAGTGCATCTTTTGTATCACGTAATTCTCTTTTTAAACGAGCAATTTCTTTTGCTTCCTCAGATTCATAATTTCCAGTACCACGCATTTCAAGTACTCCGTCTTCAGCTAGTTTGGAATCATGAATCCATTTCTGTAATGTACTCTTACCAACACCTAAATTCTTAGCAGCCTCTTTAACAGATAATTCTTCATACTCTTTCGCATAACGAACAGCATCATTTCTGAAATCATTATCAAATACTTTTCTTGTTTTTTTATTCGTCATTATTAATACCTTCCTATTCCAAGTGTCATTTCATATTCAACATTGTACCAAAAACATGCATGTATCTCTATTAGAACTGTACAGTTTTTATTCTAACATCAATCTCTTTCTAAATTTTTTTAATCAGTATGCAAAAATTGTAAAAAAGTAATACATTAAAGAATAGTGCACTGAATGTCAATGATTTAGTAAAGTATTAAATATTATTCATATTAACTTATTTATAAGTGATTATGCATTTTATACAATTTTTATACATGTTATTCATAATTTATTTACTTAAAGACACTATACATGATAATATCAAAATACACAAAGATAATAATATATTAGTATTATAAATTATTAGAAAAATATAATTAAAGTAAGGAAAGAAAGACAACTATATTAAAGTCAAGTGATAAATTATGAAAAAGTTTGAAATATAAAATGCTTGAAAATATAGTATTTGATTGTTGAAATTGTGAATGTATATATGTTGAAAAGAACTATCGTATTGAATAGCTCATTTAAATGAATTCAATCTATAAATAAGTTTTAATTATTTGAGTGAATTTATATTGAAGGATAGATGATTTGTTTCAAGATGATAAATAATCCTTAAAAGTTTTCTTACACAATGACCT
>JARHZK010000223.1 GCA_029258245.1 Longicatena sp.
TTTTCCAAATTAGTTTTTCATATATTTCATGAATACTTTCTAAATGTTTTGTTTCTTCTAAATTAGAAGGCTCAATATCTTTCATTTCTTTATAATATGTTTTTAATAATATAGTATTTGGTTTAATTCTTAATCCACTAAAAATAGCGTGATAGATTTGTAGTGGATAAGATGAATAATTTTTTAATAGATGTTGTGTCCATTGGTTGATATAGGTTTCATTATGATGCATTGCATAGGTTTGTAAGATTGCAGTTTCTAAGAATAGAGTAGTTTTTTCATCTTTAGTAAATTGCTTACGTAAATCTTCTAATACAGTTGCATGTTGATTGATGATATCAATCGTTGGATAACTTAAGTAAAATGATTTATATAATTCTATAAGAGAGTCTTTTATACTCAAACAGTCTGTAAAAGAATGCATGTGATTGTCTTTTGCAACATGAATTAGCTCTTGAATATAAGGTAGAGATTGTTTGTTTTTTATTTTTTGAGACGAATGATGCTCTATTATTTTTGAAAGAGATGAATCAATTTTAAAATATATATTTTCCATAATAAAAACTCCTTTCATAACATATGGTTCTATTATAAACATTTGATTAAAAAAAATAAAGGATAGAAGTCTTGAAAAAAATGAATTGTGCATACTAATAAAAGCATAGTATATGTTGTATAGAAACGGAGGGTGATGAAATGGAATATCCTATGAATTGTCAAGTGCAATCTATTTTAAAAAATGCACATAAAGAAGCAGTAGAAATGGGGAATAATTATATTGGAAGTGAACATATATTGCTTTCAATTGTAAAAGATAAAGATACTACATTATCTCATTTGTTAAGAATGCAAGGAATTTATTATTATCAACTAAAAGAGGATTTAATGGTTTTATTTGGATTAAGAGAACAAAATATAAAACAAACAAAACTAACACAAGTAGTAGAAGAAATTTTGGAAGAAGCTAAAAAAATAACACAAAAAGATAAAAAGTCAATAGTTGATGTAAATGCACTAACAATTGCCTTATTAAAAATGAATGATTGTGTAGGAAATGAGATTTTACATCGTTATGATGTGGACGTAGAAGAATTATTATTACAAATTATCCATGACAAAAATTATGAACTTGATCAAATGAAAGAACTTAGAAATTTGAATAATTGTAAAATGAATGAATCAATTGTTGGAAGAGAAAAAGAACTAAAGCTCATGATTTCAATATTATTAAGAAAAGACAAAGCAAATCCATTATTGATTGGGGAACCAGGCGTAGGGAAAACTGCACTTGTGGAAAAGCTTGCATCGATGATTGAACATCAAGAAATACCAGAATTAGCGCAATATAAAATATATGAGTTACATTTAAATACATTAGTGGCAGGTACAAAATATAGAGGTGATTTTGAAGAAAAAATACAACATATCATTACTTTATTAGAAACATATAAGGATATTATATTATATATTGACGAAATTCATCAGATGATTGGAGCAGGAAAAGCGGAAGGGAGTATTGATGTTGCGAGTGTATTAAAACCTTATCTTGCAAGAGGAAGTATAAAATGTATCGGTTCTACAACGATTGAAGAATATGAACAATTTATGGAGAAAGACCGCGCATTAGAGCGTAGATTTCAAATTGTTAAGATACAGGAGCCAAATAAAAAACAGACAGTAACGATGCTACAATCCAAAATAAATGAATATGAAAATTATCATCACGTAGAAATTCCGAAAAAAATTTTAGAATATATTATTAAATATTGTGATTATTATATTCCACAGAGAAGATTTCCGGATAAAGCAATTGATGTACTAGATTTAGCCTGTGTAAGAACAGTTCAAAAACATAAACATATTGTTGAAGAAGATGTCGTAAGGGAAGTGATGGAGGAAATTACAAATATCCCATTTATTTCTTTTCATCAAAATCTGGTATTAGAAAAAGAATTAAAAACAAAATTGTTTAGTCACACTCATATTATTGAACAAATATTACATCAATTACGATGGATGGAACAAGGGATTGTAATGCAACGACCGTTAGGGGTATGGTTATTTGTTGGAAATGAGGAAATAGGGAAAGAAATCGTATTACAACAGTTAAATCAGTCTTGTTTTCATCAAAAAGAAATGCCTATATTTGATATTGCAACACTTCGTTATAATTTTATTCATCATATAGCACTGTTGAAAAGAAATCCATATTGTATTGTTCAAATTAAAAATTTACATTTAGCAAATAGAGAACAATTACATTTTATTCAACAAGCAATAACACATGGATATTTTGAATATCAGGGAAATCGTATTGACGTAAGACATAGTATTTTTATAATGGATGGAGATTTTGCATATAAAGATTCACAAACTTTATATTTTCAAGAAAAACATGATATAAAAAAAATATTAGCAAAACAATTAACAAACTCTTTTGTAAATCAAATCGATGAAATTTTTGTGTTTAATGAATGTAATGAAGAGGAAAAATTGAAAATTATGAAAACAATTTTAAAACAGTGGAATAAATCTGTAGATGATGAGGAGTTAAAAAAAGTTATAAATCAGTGCAAAACATTAGATGAAATAAAGCGTGAATTAAAACATCAAATTGCGTAAAAAAACTAGAATTTAATTTCTAGCTTTTTCCATAAACGATTCAATTTCATCAATTTCTTTTATAATATCTTTACTTAAATTGATACAGCCATCTTCTGTAACTAAAACATTGTCTTCAATACGAATACCAATACCTTCTTCTTCTAAATATAAACCAGGTTCAACAGTGAAAACATTTCCTGGTTGAATTTTATAGTTTGGTAAACTAACATCATGAGTTTCTAAGCCTAACATATGAGAAACACCATGCCAATAATAGTCTTGAACGGTTTTACCATGTTTTAATAGACCAATCATACCTAGTTCTTGATGATAAAATTTAATTAATTCATTATTTAAATCACGTAATGTAAGGCCTGGTTTAATCATATGGATAATCATTTTATTTGCACGTAACACAATATCGTAGATTTGACGTTGACGCTTTGTGAATTTACCATTTACAGGGAAAGTTCTTGTAATATCGGCATTCATATATTGATATGCAGCTCCTAAATCACATAATACGAGAGAACGGTCTTTAATTTTATGATTATTTTCTTGGTAATGAAGAACTGTTGCATTTTTTCCTCCAGCAATTATGGAAGGAAATGAATGGTGGCAATTATTTGATTTTAGAACAAAGTCAAAATAGGCTTCTAATTCATATTCTGTAATATTTTCGCAAGAATGAGACATCATATTTTCAATTGCATGTTTTGTGATTTGAATGGCAGTAGTTAGTTTGTTTATTTCATCTTCGTCTTTAATGAGACGTAATTTGTTTGTTTTTGATGAAATATCAAATAATTGTATTTGAGGGTAAGCAGATTTTAGTTGTTTACAAAATCGATGCGGTGCGCGATCGAATTGAGATGCTTCTTGTTTTGTAAAATCAGCATAAATGGGAATTGATTCAAATGCCATAAAATTACGAGAAATAATAGATCCTAAGATTTCCATATCTTCATCTTTCCAATAAATATTAGAAATATTAGAAATTTTAGCAGCATCTTCAGGAAGAATGCGCCCACCAATCCATTTTGCTAATTCTTCATCATAACGTTCTATAAATAAATATTCACAAATTCCTAATTCGGTTTTAACAATTGCAAGCATCATGTTTTCTTTGTCTAAACCTGTAAAGTAATAAAAATTTCGATCAACTGAAAAACTATATTTTTCATCTCCAATTTTATAAGGTGCAACATCACTAAATAATAATGCGATACTATTTGTAGGCAATAAGTCAGCAAGTTTTTTTCTTCTTTCTTTGTACATGATATAACCTCTTTTCTATAATCTATAAGGATTATAACATATATTTAAAACTATGATATAATGGAAGAAATATAAAAGGTAGGAGAAAAATATGGAATATAGTGTAGTGATTGTTGCGGCTGGTAGTGGAAGTCGTATGGGGTTAGGATATAATAAAATGTTATTTCAATTAAAAAATGGTCGTACAATTCTAGAAGAAACAGTGTTAAAGTTTTATGATGATAAGAGATGCAAACAAGTTATTGTTGTTGCGAGTGATTATGATTTAGAAACATTTCAAACATTATTTAAAGATAAGAATATAGAATTTACAAAAGGTGGAAAAACAAGACAAGATTCTGTTTATCAAGGATTAAAAAAAGTGAGACAAAATTATGTGTTTATTCATGATGGAGCAAGACCTTGGATTTCAAAAGATTGTATAAATCGAATTGTGAAAGTGTTAGAAACAAAAGAAGCTTGCCTCTTAATGATGCCAGTAAAAGATACTATTAAAGTTGTAGAAGATGGCAAAGTTATAAATACACCAAAACGTTCAACTCTATATTTAGCACAAACACCACAAGCCTTTGTAACTAAGAAAATAATAAAAGCGTATGATCGGGCATATGAAAAAGGAATTCAAGCTACGGATGACGCACAAATTATGGAGTTATGCGGAGATTGTGAAGTATATATGGTCGAAGGTAGTTATGAAAATATGAAAGTAACTACAAAGGAAGATATTGAAGGAAAATAGATAAATAAACCACCTTACGGTGGTTTATTTATTCCATAGATCGTTTTAACCAATTTCCTTTTTTGTAGTAGATGAATAACCAAATTGCACTAGCAGCCCAAGTAAGAGGCCATCCCATAAATACGACTCCAATGTTATGGAAAATTGGAACACTGCACAAAATCCAAGCAACCCTCATTCCACACCAACATGCAATCATAACAATCATTGGAATTGTCGTTATTCCAGCACCACGTATGATGCCATTGAACGCATGAGTTAGCGATAAGAAAATATAACAAGGTGCTAATACATGTAACATATATAATCCATAATAGATGACTTGTTCATTAGAAGAAAAAATAGATAATACTTGTTTACCAAATAGTAACAATAATGCACTAATACAAAGTGTTGTAAGTACAGACATAAGAATACCTGATTTTGCACCTTGTTTTACGCGATCGAATTTTCTTGCACCCATATTTTGTCCAATGAAGGTTGTTAAAGCCATAGAATAACTCATAACAGGAAGAATGGCGAATCCATCAATCTTTGTATATGCTCCACAGCCTGCCATAGCTAAAGAACCAAAGGCGTTAATATTACTTTGTACGATTACATTAGAAAAAGAAACAACACTATTTTGAATACCACTTGGAAGACCAATACGAATAATTTCTAACATTTGTTTTTTGTGAAAACGAATCTTTTTTATTGTTACTTTATATTCGTGTTTTGTTTTTACCAATAATAGGATTGTTAAAATTGCACTTAAGGTTTGTGCAATTAAAGTAGCCCATGCAACACCAGCAATTCCCATTTTAAATTTTACGACAAATAATAAGTCTAATAAGATATTTGTTATGCTGGATATAATTAAGAAATATAGGGGATTTTTTGAATCTCCAACAGCTCGTAAAATGCCACTTCCTGTATTGTATATCATAACTGATAAAATACCTAAAAAATAGATTTTCATATATATGACGGAATTATCCATAACATCACTTGGGGTTCCGATTAATCTTAAAATCGTCGGGGATAATGCGATTCCTACAAATGTCATAAGAATTCCAGCAACAAGCATAAATGCAAGAAATGTGTGAATACTATACTGAAGTTCTATGGTATTCCTAGCTCCAAAATATCTTGAAATAACAACTCCAGCACCAATCGATAACCCCATAAAGAAACTAACTAATAGGAAGATTACGGGGAAACTACTTCCAACAGCAGCTAAAGCTTGTGCACCGATATAGTTTCCTACAATGATGGAATCTACTGCATTATATAATTGTTGAAACAAATTACCTAATAATAATGGCACGGAAAAAAATAAAATTTCTTTCCATATAACTCCTTCTGTCATTAAACCTTTTGTTTGTTTATTCATATAATCACCTAACTTTTTCTTAATATTATACACTAGGTGCAATTAAAAAGATAGATTATACATACAAAGAAAATGGAAGAAAATTTAAAATAGTTGTCAAGCAAAATTGAAAATGTCTCAAAAAAAGTTA
>JARHZK010000237.1 GCA_029258245.1 Longicatena sp.
TGATTTATTCATATCTAACTTAATAATGTTTTTTGTATGTCCCGCAGGTACAATTCCAACCAAATCTATACCTGTTCCTTTAAATGTAAATGTGTAAGTAAAATTCTTAGCCTTACTTGTATCATTACACCATGTCCAGTGTTGAGTTTTAAGTTCTTCTAAAGAATTACTACTTACTTTGCTATCGGCAGTATTTGACCACCCGTTTTGACCACTTGTATCAGTCCCACCAATGTATGTGAAATAGTGATCTTTAGTAGCATCAGTTTCATTATCATCAACGATAATGTAATCTTTAACTTCAGCAGCAAACAGTTCCATAAATTGAACTGGTATAATTGATACAAATGCTAAAGACAATCCTAATGCTAAATTACTTATTTTTTTTAACATTTCTTTTCTCCTTTTCTCTTTAAATTATTCATATTTTAATTTTATATTATTCTTATAATTTATCATTCTCCTTCCTAAGTTCATTCTCAAAAAGTAAGCAACTTTTTTGAGAAAGCGCTTTTTTTCAATCGCTTTCATTCTAACAAAAATTATATTTATACGCAAATTAAACATTTGTACTTTTCACTCATATTTTTATATTTTTTATTTATTATATTTCTACATAAAAAAAGACAGGAGACTATAAATCTCACTGCCTTAAATTTAATCATTATTTAATAATTATTTCTGAACTTTCTTTCTTGTTTTTGCTAATGTAATTGTAGCAATTCCTGCACCGAATACCAATGTCCACAATAAAATTGTATTTGTTGATACACCTGTGTTTGGTTTTTCTCCAATCTCTGGTTTTGATGGAACATTTGGTTTTCCCTGTTCTGGTTTATTTCCATCTGGATCAGCTGGTGTATTTTCGCCTGAATTTGGTTTTTCTTCAGGTTTAGGAGTTGGATTAACTTCTTCTTTTAATGTCAATCCATCTATTTTTTCTTGCAATGCTGTTATAGCATTTCTTAATTCAGATAATGTCACTTTATCATCTTTTAATAATTTTTCAGCATTTTCATATGCTTCTTTAAATGCATTAAATGATTCTTTTGTAAATTCATCCGCTTTATCTAAATTAGATTTTGAAGATTCTAAAAGATCTGCTAAATCTTGTCTTGCCTTTGCAATATTATCTTTCTCTCTCAATGCTAAATATTTATCTGTAATTGCATCAATTCCATCATGTACTGTATTCATATCTTTAGCAATTACCTTTTTACCATTTTCTGTTAAATAATAACCACTTTGTTCATATCTAGTTTGAACATTTTTTAATAATTGATCAACATCTTCTTTTAATTGTGGATATTCTTTTTGCATCATGATTAATTTATTAATATCACGAACACCTTGTGCCATTTTTTCTAAACGCAATGAACTTTTTGAAACTCTATTTTTAGATTCTTTATGATCAGGATAAATTAAGAAACAATCTCCTGCTTCAAATGAAGAGTGTGTAGCATCCTCAAGTGGATTTTCAACCCAAGCATCATATGCCCAACGTAAGAATCCTGCTGTTCCATTTTTATATGCATACATCATTGACCAGTAACTTTCCGCTGGAGCACTTAATGAGAAGTTACCTGGAATATGTCCAGTACATGAATATAATGTTGTACGTTTACCAAGAGCTTTACGTTCTTTTAATAATTGATCAAATGCTTCTTTTTTTGTTTGAACCACTGTATCTCCAACATTTAAATCATCAATTCTTCTAGCTAAAACTTCATGTTCTTTATCTTTATCGATACCATCCATTGCACCAGCAGTTTTTAATGATTTTCCATCTTTGTTCTTCACTGAATCAATTAAATCTAATGCTGCAATCTTTAACCCTCGTTCATCAATTCCAACATAAGCATCATCAAACCAACCTTTTTCATCTAAATGATTTACCATTGCAGTGAAGAAGTTTTTATAAACAGCTTGATATGTTTTAGAACCAACAACATATGGAGTTGTTTTTAATTCATTTCCAACCCAATATTTAAAACTATTGTGCCATGGAGCAATACTATAAAGAACAATTTTATCGCCAATTCCTAAATCTTTATTAAACTGTACCCATTTATCAAAATCAGTAAAGTCATATTCAAATTCGAAATCATCAGAGATTTCTTTGCCATTAAATTGTCCTTTTACTAATTTCCATTTTACCATAGAAGGATAATGAACTGCTTTCGTACTATAAGTTTGAGCAGACCACGCATCTTCACTAATTGTTGTAGTAATTGCATGTCCACCGATTCCCTTATAAATTTCCATATTAGATTTTAATACTTCTAAATGTTCTTTTGAAAATGGTGTTAGACCATAATATTCAGCACTACTATATGGATATTGCCATAATTCGATATCAAATGTATCTTTGTATGTACTTACATCTGGTAATTCAACATCACGAACTTTCACATTAAATGTAAATGATAATTCACTATCTTTTATATCTTCTGATTTAACTTTGACAGTTCCAGTATAAACTCCTGCTGGTGTACCTTTAGGAACATTCACTTCTACCCAAACAGGTTGTACTTTATCATAACTAATGTTTACTGGATTTGTTGTATACATAATATCGGAACTTTCTGCACGATTTGTTCCATTTTCAACTGGATATTTATCTGGTTGATAACCCCATCCTGGCATTCCTTGGTATGCCTTTGTTGATTTAATGAATGTTGCTGATACTTTTTCTTTAGAAATTGTATTTTTACCATCTGTAAAATCAGAAACACTTAAAGTTACATTTTTTAATGAAGATTGTTTAGCGTATACTACAAATTCAGCAACAGCTTTATCTGCTTGCCATGCTGATAAATGTTTACTAGTTGTTCCCATTTTAGAAACTTCTTCACGTTTTGTTTGAGTCCATTGTAAATTTTCATCTACAATTGAACCACTCATTGCTTTTACTTGTTCAGCAACATTAACTTCAACCGTTTTACTATCTACACCTTTTGCACTAACATGAATTTTAGTTTTTCCAGCTTTATGAGCAGTAACAATACCTTTTTCATTTACTGAAGCAATATCAGCATTTTCAGATTCAAACTTCAATTCTTCAACATCTGCATAAACTGGATCAAACGTTACATTTAATTTATGCTCTGCTTCTCTAATCAAGTTAACAGGTGTCTCTACTTCTAAATTTTCAAGTGCATACGGAGCATGATAAATATGAGCTTTTGTAACTTGGTTCACTATAGATGAGCTATGTTGATTTTTACTACTTAAAGTTTTTGCCTTTAAAGTATGTCTTTTACCATCTTCAAGTCCTGATACTGTATATACAATTTGATTATTCTGTCTTGATGGTGCATATAAATCTACTTCACTTTGGTGATTACCATCAACTGTAAACTCAACTTTACCATGATTATGTGATTTAGATGCTTCTATTTCAATTTTATTTCCAATAAAATTTACTTCATAATAGCTATTTTCAGCATCAGCTGAATTTTGTTTAAAATCAATATATGCTTCACCATTTCCTACAACCCATTCATTTTTTTGAGAATTAGTAAATTTAAAACAATTTACCCCTTCTTGAACAGTTGGATTAATAGAAGTTTTAATATTTCTAGGTTTATCTGTATTTTCTTTTGCACCAAATACTTTTGCATATCCAACTTGTAATCCAGTTACTCCATTTTCATTAGGTAGTGATACTTTAACTGTATGTTTTTTATAATCTAAATTCTTCTTTTCATATAACTTGATTACACCTGAATTTGAATATGTATTTACAACTTCCTGTTCTCCGTCTAATTGGAATACATTCTTCGAATCATTTTTTGTTCCCCATAATTCTACTCCAGTTCCAACAAATGTAAATTCATATGTATAGCTTCTTGCTTTTTGAGTATCGCCATTTACCCAAACCCAATGTTGTGTTTTAGCATGTGGTTCAGTTGCTTGCTTCGCGTCTCCTTTATCTGACCATCCCTCTACTCCTGCATCATCTCTTTTATTTTCGGGAAGATATGTAAAATAATGTTCTTGTGATGAGTCTGTTTCTGTATCATCAACAATAATAAATTTTTCAGTTTCTTCTGCTTTTACTAATGAATTTACAAATTGCATTGGTAAAATTGAAACAAATGCTAATGACATTCCTAGCATTGCATTACTTAATTTTTTAAACATATTTTTTCTCCTTTTTGTTATAAATAATTATGTTATTCATTTGCATATTCATCGTTTATCTTTTCTATAAAATATCTCTCCTCTCTATATGAATATAAATCTTAAGCACTTTCATGAATTTTGCAATCACAAAGAAAGCACTTACTTGAATCGTTTACATTGTAACAAAGGTTTTTGTAGATATCAAATAAGTTGATTTGTATTTTTTATTTTTATTTTTATACTTTTTATAAATATGCATTTTTTTCTTTTTTAACAATTTTCATTATTAAATTTTTTATAATAAAAAGAATCATTTGTATTTGATTTTCAAATACTATGATTCTTTTTACAAATTAAGCATGTTTTAAGAACGCAATATATCCTTGTGTTGTTTCATAGATATCTGCTTTAGATGCAATTTCCCAAGGAGCATGCATATTGTGTAATGCAACACCACAGTCAATTACTTCCATACCATATTCAGCTAAAATATAAGCGATTGTACCACCACCGCCTTGGTCAACTTTTCCAAGTTCAGCAGTTTGATAACTCACATTTTCTTTTTCCATCATATTTCTTAAAGCTGCCATGTATTCTGCATTTGCATCATTACATCCACCTTTTCCACGAGATCCTGTATATTTATTAAATACAATACCTTTTCCCATATAAGCTGAGTTTTTAGGTTCCATTACGGATGCATAATTAGGATCAAATGCAGCACTAACATCACTGCTTAACATTCTTGAATTCGCTAATGCACGACGTACTCTTAATTCCGTATATTCTTCCATGCGATCCATTACTTCAGCAACCATATTTTCAAAGAATTTAGATTGCATACCAGTTGCTCCAATACTTCCAACTTCTTCTTTATCAACTAATAAACACACTGCTGTACGATCTGTTTCTTCCATTTCTAATAACGCCATTAATGAAGTATATGCACAAATACGATCATCGTGACCGTATCCCATAACCATACTACGATCTAATCCGTAGTCTCTTGCTTTTCCTGCAGGTACTACTTCGATTTCAGCAGAAACAAAATCATCTTCTTCAACATTATATTTATCTTTTAATAATGCTAAAACATTTTTCTTAACTGCTTCTTTTTCTTCTCCTTTTAACGGAATACTTCCAACTGTAACATTTAAATCTTCACCTTCAACTACTACACTACCTTTTTTGCTTAATTGATCGCCAGATAAATGTACTAATAAATCACTAATTCCTACAACTGGATCATTTGGATCTTCTCCAATATTAACATTTTCAATAGTTCCATCTTTACGAACAATGACACCATGTAATGCAAGTGGTAATGTTACCCATTGATATTTTTTTATACCACCATAATAATGTGTATCTAACATTGCTAAATCGTGATCTTCGTATAAAGGATTTTGTTTTAAATCTAAACGTGGACTATCAATATGTGCCCCTAAGATTTTCATTCCTTTTTCTAATGGTTCTTTACCAATCAAGAATAAAGCAAGTGTTTTACCCATATTATTCGCGTATACTTTATCTCCTGCTTTTAATGTTTCATTATTTTTAATAATATCTTCTAAATTGCGATATCCATGCTCTTCAGCAATACGAATACTTTCAATAACACATTCTCTTTCTGTTTTACAATCAGAAATAAATTTTTTATATCCTTCTGATAATTCCATTACTTCTTTTATTTTTTCATCATCATATTTATTCCATGCGATTTCTCTCATATAATAAACCTCCATTTCTTGTAGTACATTATATAACTAACCGTTATTCATTTTCAACTATAACTCTTTAATATTCAAGAAGTTCTTTACTTAATTTCAAATACTTTTCATCCTTAGATGAATTTAATATAGTTACTTCACCATATCCTTTTTCTAATTGTAATTGTTTTTTTTCTTCTAACAACTCTACTACATGTCTTGTTGTTCCTTCATTTCCATCAATTAATCGAATATGATTACCAACTATCTTTTGCAATTTTTCTTTAAAGAATACAAAGTGTGTACAACCTAATACAATACTATCGATTGTTGCTAAATCATAGGTATGTAAATAGTCTTTTAATGTTGTTTCAACAAGTTGTTCATTTAATAAATTATCCTGTTCTATAATTTCAACTAATTTCGGACAAGGTAATTTATAAATTATATGATCTGCATTATACTTTAACATTAAATCTTCGAACTTCTTTTCTTTCAATGTAAATTTTGTAGCCATTACAATTACATGTTGATTTTTCTTTCCATCTACTGCTGGTTTTAAAGCTGGTTCCATTCCAATAATAGGAATATCTTTATATCTTTCTCTTATTACTTGAACACATGCACTTGTCGCCGTATTACAAGCTATTACAATGGCCTTTACCCCTTTTTTAACCAATTCATCACAAATATAAATACATCTTTTTGTAATTACTTCTTTGTCTTTTTCTCCGTAAGGTGCAAATGCAGAATCTCCAAAATACAAATACTTTTCATTTGGCATATGTTTTCGTAATTCTTTTAACACACTGATTCCACCTAATCCTGAATCAAATACACCTATCGCTTTTTCTATTTTTTCCATGTTCCCACTCTTTCATACGCTTTATTATTATACCCTTTTTTTTATTTACTTGCTACCTATGTTTGTTACAAAATACTATTTTAATTTTTCTAAAATTTTATGATATTTCATAATAAATCAGTTTTATTCTTGAAATTTATTTTATTTGCGTTACTATAATTTATACAAATCAAAAGGAGATTTTTATGCAAGAAATTACAAGTATCCAACAACTAGAAGAAGTATTAAAAGCAAATATAATTGTCTGTACTCCCTCAAAAAAAGGATTAACCTATATCACAATGTATAAGGATAATGTACGTATACAAAATGCTTTTTCTAGATATACATTAACATTTCATGACTTTTTAGATTTATATGGTAATCAAACTTTTTATATTTATGAAAAAGATCATGATGGAGAAATATCTTTAGAAAAAGATATCGAATACTATAATTGGTATCATAAATAAAACATCGTTATATGCTTTTTATTATAAAATATAAATTCACGGGTATCCTATATCTGAGGTGAATTTATGCAACAAAAACTAAATCTTTTTACTTCTTTTCCTACCATAAAGAATAATGTAGAAACATATATCTTAATTATTGGAGATGGATTATGTAGTATTCAATTAGCTTATTATTTACAAAATTTGAATGAAGACGCGATGATCATAACTCAAAATCAAATATTTTCAAATATTCATCCATATCCTTTATTAACTGCTCAACAAGGATACTTATATAATTCATTATCTACTCGCTACGATACATACTTTGCTAAATTATATTATAATGCTAACCAAGAGACCATACAGGATATTGAACGAATTATAAGAAAGCATCATTTAAATTGTAATTTTAAACAATGTGATAGTATCTTATACGCAAATAATTATATCGATATTAAGAAATTAGAAAATGAGTATGAATGTTATCGTAATTTACAAATACCTTGTAATTTTTATCAATCAACAAATTCTAATCCATATACAACATTAATAATGCACTACCAAGCAAGTTATCATCCTATACATTATATACAAGGGTTATTGTCTACAATTCCTAATTTTCCTATTTATGAAAACTGTAAAATTAAAGATATTAAAGAAAATGAAAATAATTATACAGTTTATTGTAATGGATATACAATTCAAACTGATAAAATTATTTTTATTAATCCTCAATCTATTGATTTTATAAATCAACTATATCAACCCTATTTAATACAACAACAACTCCATATTAAAAATGCTTCTGATTTTGCAATCCCTTTAAATAATAAACTTTCTTTCTATAGTCCCACTCAACAAAATTATACACTTTTAACACAAACAACATTTGATCAAATTCCTTTTGTTGGAAAAATATATAAGGATAATGAAAATTTATTATTCGTTGCAGGATGCTCTATTTGGGAACCACTTTTATCTTGTCTATCTGCTAAACTATTATTATCTCATATTTTAGAAAAACATAATTTATATCGATTTGTCTTTTCCCCGCAACGAATTGATTTTTGTAATGAAGCATTCCAACAAAATAATTCAATTTCTTTATAAATAAAAAAGAACAGTCTTTGAATCAATCTTCGAATTATTAGATTTTAAATCTAACTTTCGGGAGCTAACACACTACTGTTCTTTTTCTTATGTTTCTGTAATACATATAATAACTAATAATTTTTATTCACGTAATTATCAAACAATATATTTTGTTTACGAAAACGTTTCCTACACTTTCAACAAACAATATACATATATAAATTATAAAATATTTTTATATTTCAACATATTTTTTAATATTTGTTTTGTTTCACTCGCATTTTCAATTGTAAATACAATATATGGAGATGTAATTCCTGCAAGTTCATACTGCTGCCAATCTTCAATACGATTGATTGGGTTTTCACTTAATAAATGCATACGGCAACAATCATCTGTCATAATAGGGTAATGATGTCCTTTTAAATCCTTTAAACTATATTGTATTCCTTTTTTACATAATCCGCAATGTTTCTTTCCATTATCTATTAAACATGCTTGAATTGGACAATATTCACTAATCATTAATTCTGTATGTCCATATATTTGATATGCAAAGTTTCCTTTTGTATGATATTGTTTTTCAAATGAAGTCGTTAAATCCTCTATCGTTTCTAACGTATGTTCTAAAGATAAAGTAACAATTTGAATTCCGTGATCAAAAGCAAATTTTGCACTATATGAATTTGTGATATTTAATGATGAATCACCAATTCCATCTATATTTTTTGCAAATCCTCCATTTTCTTGAATCATCGCATAGTTATCTATATATTGATTCTTTTTAATTCTTGATTCTCTTTTATATACTTTTTCTCCTTTATTTTTTAATTTTTTATATAAAGCATCATTAGCAACATATATAGATACATTACTCATTTCTCTACAACACTCAAATTGTTCCTCTGTATGAACTATGATAATTACATCATTTCTTTTATTACATTGAAATGAAGTATATTCTATTTCTTTTTTACGTCGATTTGGATTTCTTAATTTTCTTTGTTCAACTAATCGATTTAAAGCGTCTCTTCTCATACGATTCAGCTCTTTGATTGGAATAATTCCATCTTCACAAACTTCATCCATCTGCAAAGAACGAATATAAAATGGCGTATCTTTTGTTTTATGTAATTGTGCACGAATCCGTTCTTTTGATAATGGTGTTTTTAATGCTTTTTCACACTTCATAATTGATTTTTCTACAATTACATGATCGGAATCATCTTTTATAATAAGTTCAGCTTCTTTTCCAATTTCCATTTTAAATGCTACATTTATGGATTCATAGCGTTGTTGTATTTGATAAGAATTTTTCAAACTTTCTAATTGTTTTACATCGCTTGTTTTTAATAAACTACTACCTTTTTTTACATATCCTTTTTTATCTAATTGTATGCATTCACCTTTTTTTGCTCCATTCACTAATAACCCATTTTGATACATTCGATTCACTACAAATCCTTGATCCTCTCGATCATTGATAATACGAACCCCATCTCCCTGATGTAAATCTTTTAATAATTTTACAGTTATTTTATCCTTTGTAACATTTTGGATAATTCCTGCTTTTATCCCTATATGATTAGGACGCACAGGATTCATTAATGAACTCCCTACTTGATGAAATAAATGCCCAGAAGTAAAACCTCGGTTAAACACTTTCTTCATTTGTTCAATCATTATATCTTCTACATGAAATGGTTGATGATTCTTATACGCATCAATTGCATGACGATATAAAGCAGTCATTAAAGCAACATATTCTGGACGTTTCATTCTTCCTTCTATTTTAAAAGACGCAACACCTGCATCTAATAAAGAGGGAACTTCTTTTAACGTATTTAAATCTTTTGGACTTAATAAATACTTTCCTTTTGTCTTTATCTCATTATATTTTCCATGATTGTTTGTTTCTAATGTATACTGCATACGACATGACTGTGCACATTCTCCACGATTTCCACTTCTTCCTAAAGTCAGTGATGACATTAAGCATTGGCCAGAATAAGAAACGCATAATGCACCTTGAACAAAAACTTCTAAATCAATACCCAGCTTTGCGTATTCTTCAATTTCCTCAATACTTATTTCCCTAGGAACAACAACACGAGCAGCACCCATATCTTTTAGCATTTGAATCCCCAT
>JARHZK010000243.1 GCA_029258245.1 Longicatena sp.
TTTTTTCATAATATGTATTCTAGATATGATAGGCCCTCCCCTTTAATTCCTACAAATATCTCCAAATGCATCTTTGAAAATCACTACAACATTCTCTCTATTGACATTTATTATTCATCATATCCAATAACCAGTAGTCTTTATGGCTAAATTACTCGTTTCTTATAGCTTATATTTCATTCCCTTGTTGGCTCTTATTCTTTGCTTTCGATTTTATTCAGTTTTTGTCTGTTGATGTACAATTCTTTGCCAGTCCTGATTTGGGAATAACCACAAATATTTCACTATTCTTTCAATGTTTCAATAAATTCCATGTCATTCATGTTCATTCTTACAATCAAAAAAGGCATATACTCGCAGGAACATACGCCTTGTATCATATAATTTCTTGTTTTGATATGCTATTTTCGATTTGCAGAGTAGAGTGGATGGGATATGAAGTGCAATAAGTTCTTATAACTTTATAAATTGATACATATCGGTATTTTTGTATTTTGTTTGTTTCTTGTAATAGTACCTCCCCTACTAAATAAGGGGCCTTATAAGTCCATTCTGTTGTTTTATGAGATTTTCAACCTATCTATTCTTCAATAAACTAAGATTTATCATTTTCTTTTGGTTTTCATTTTATCTATCTATAAACATCATAATTTATGAGTTAGATAAGTTTAATGTCTAAAGGAACAATATTTCCATACTTTTTAAACATTTCATCAAAAGATGTCCATCCATCAACAGCATTTACAATCAAATCATTTTCTAATTTAATCTTATAGATTTTAAGTTTTTTTTACATCTTCTGGCGAGTATATGAAAAAAGGACTATCTACTTCATTAATAAGAAAAAAATCTCCCTGTAAAACGTTACAATGCTCACAGCAATTACAAACATTACTTGTTTTTGTTGTTTTGGAATACCTTAGTTTATAATTATATCTCTTTTGAATATATTTCATCAAAGGATCTGGTATAGGATTTATCGGACCAACAATATGTATATCATCCTGATTGATTTCCTCTTTTAAAACATTTTCCATATTTTCACCACAGTTTTTTCAATTCACGTATATCATTTACAGATAAATGTCTATCTATCCCAAAACCGATGACTCGCGTTTCTTTACC
>JARHZK010000049.1 GCA_029258245.1 Longicatena sp.
TCCGGTCATACAGGATGATAATTATTTTAATATGATTGCGATTGTATCCGTAATATCATTATTGCTTTTGTTAATACAAACAATTTATAAAAAAAGACGCTCTATAGGTATTTATAAATTAATGGGAATAAGTAAAGGGAGTATTACGAAGCGATTATTTTTAAATAATTTAATTAACAATTCAATTGTCTATGTTATTATTCAAATAATTTTATATGTTGGAGTATGTGGAATATATAATGAAGAAACGATGGAATTCGTAAAACAATTAATTATTTATTTTAGTTATATAGTATTGTTGTTTGTTGTTATTTTTATTGTTGCATACTTCGTGGTAGGAAGAGTAAATCCCACATATGCAATTAAGCAAAAACAAATGAAGGGTCAATCGTTTTATTTTTCAGGGCTATTAATTAAATTATTTGTAATATTATTTGCATCTTCAAGTTTTATTCATGTGGCAAATATAACAATGAATAGTGGAAGAGAATTATTTAATTACATGAAGCGTAGAAATATAATGGATGAGTATTATCAAGTTTATAGATTAGATAATAATGATTCAGAAGAATTTGAAAAAGTATCTAGAAAAATATTGGAATTAGGGGAATCCAGAGGTGTGTCTTATTTAAATTTTCAAGAAATGGAAGTTCAACCAGAAGAAGATAAAACAGTAATAGCAGAGGTTAACCAAAACTTCTTGAATGAGTATACATTGCTGGATCAAAAAGGAAATAAAATTGATATTAATCAAAAAGATAATATAGTTTATATACCTTATTCTAATAAGGAAATAGAAAAAGAATTATCACCAAAGTATTTAGAAAATGTTGAATATTATTATAATTCTGTATGCTTATTTTCTAATAATTATCCAACAATCTTTGCGTATGTAAAAAATCCAGTTATTTTTAAAATAGGAGATATAAAAAACTTATCAAGATATATAAGTATTAATGTAAATTCTAATACAACAACTATGAAAGCATTGAATTATGATGATTTTATGGAATCATATAATGGCGAATTAAAGAATGAATTAACATTTGTTAAGTTAAAAGATGTATTAAGGATAAATTTAACAGGAATGGTAATTGGATTTATGAAATACTTATTGATTATGTTGTTATTTATATATTTTTATTATTCTATTGCAAAGCAGTGCGTTATGATTTATTTGTATGAATATGGACATAAAATATCCATAAGATATTTATATGGATGGCATTTTATACAAAGATACAGAGAATTATTTTTTGTCCATTTGATGGGGTATATGTTTAACTTTATAATATTAATTATAATGAAAAAATTAGATATTTTAATAGCATTAAAGTATTGTGGAATATTCTTTATTATTGATTTTATAATCATGATAATTTGTATTTTAAGAAAGCAATCAAAACTCATAAAAAATAATTTGAAAGGTGGTGCCGTTGAATGATTGTAAGATTAAATAATATAACCAAACAATTTGGAAGTCATGTAATATTAAAGAATTATTCTTTAGAAATCGAAGAACATAGTTTTACAGTGATTTATGGTGCAAGTGGTTGTGGGAAAAGTACTCTTTTAAACATTATCGGTTTATTAGAAAAAGTTGAGCAAGGAGAAGTAGAACTATTTGGTGAAAAAGGAATTCGCCCCTTTAGTAGAAAAGCAGAAAAAATATTAAAAGATAAAATAGGATATGTTTTCCAAAATTATGCTTTAGAAGATGAAGAAACTGTAGAAGCAAATTTGAAAGTTGTACTAGAAAATCGAAGAATATCGAAAGATAAACAAAATCAAATGATTCATGATGCATTAAGTAAAGTTGGATTAGACAATTATGAAAAGAAAAAAATCTTTGAATGTTCTGGTGGTGAACAACAACGTATATCGATTGCTAGGTTGTTACTAAAATCATGTGAATTAGTGTTGGCAGATGAGCCCACAGGAAATTTAGATGAAGACAATAAACAAAGGGTATTTAAATTATTAAAAGAATTACAGAATGAAGGGAAAACATTAATTGTAGTTACTCATGATCCAGAATTAAAAGAAATTGGCGATCATATTATAATGCTATAAAAAGAAAAGTATGGTTGTATAAAATTTGTGTTTGATTATTGTATAAAAGGAATAGAAGTATAGTCTTAATAAGATTATTTTCTATTCCTTTTTTTATATATAACATTCTAATATAATGATCATATGATTTGATAAAAACTATTATTTCAGTATTGATAATTCATAACGATAAAAAAGAAAACCATGCATGATGATTTTCAATTAAATATTATTTTTTATTATGGTTTTAGTGCTATGTGTTGGAAGGTTTTGGATTAGTCCAATAAGTTGACCAGAAATAATAACAGTTAAAATAGAGTATGAAATTTTTTGGAATGGAATATAACTTAAAGATAACAATAAAACAGCTAAGTCACTAATCAAATAGATCCATTGAATTTTTAATTTTCCCTTTGTGAGAGAAGTCAAACTCATAGCGAGTGCATCATCTCCACTTGTTGCACCACCAGCGCGGACACAAAAACCTGCACCTACACCAATAAAAATCGCACCTGAAATAGAAGCTAGCAATGGTCTTTCTGCAATTCCAGGCCAAAGGGGAGGAAACTGTTCGCAAAAACTATAACCGAATGAAAAACCAAAAGTAGCAAATAAAGAATAAGCAATAAACTGTTTTCCTAACGTTTTCCAACCTAAAATAAATAAAGCACCATTCATAATAAAACCAGAGATTCCTGGAGATATATGAAAGAAATGATTGATAAGTAATGTTGCTCCTAAAACACCACCTTCAGTAAGATCGGATAATGCATGAATATTATACATACCAAATGCTTGAAGTGCAGCACAAAAAAAAGCAATTATGCTATTTTTTAGTTTAAGTTGTGGAAGATTAATGGTTAATCTTTTCATTTTTAACTAACTCCTTCTTTTAAATTAAATAATAGTATTTAATTTTAGATAAGTAATATTATGTATCATATATTACATAATTTCAAAAGTCAATATAGATAAATTATGAAATGAATGGGAGTAAATATCTGTATATAACATATTTTAAAATTTCAAATAAACCATGTACAAAGAAAAGCTAATTTTACTTCTTTGTATGTTGAATATTAGTAGTAATGATTATAAATGATGGTGAATTGAAGAATAATGCTTTTTGATAAAGTAGTAAAAACACCCAACTAATAGTCGAAAATATTAGGAAGATTAGTTGAAAGAAAGAGTGTTGTCTAGATAATGATTATCGAATATAATATGTGATCTATATTATTCTTTAAAAAGAAGGGGATGTATAGAAGATTTAATCAAACGCAAAGAAAGGATTGTTAATTTTATGAATGAAGAAGTTTTAGAGTTTAAATCAAAGTTAAATACAAATGATTGTAGTAAAGTTATATACAAAAAAGAATAATACAAAACATCCTAACTATAATACATTGAAATTATATTTATTTATGCTATATTAATTATAGTAGAGTCATATATATTATAACTATTTTAATTTCTTTTTGTTTTCAATCTTATTAAAAATCCTTAATTTCAAGGAGGATAATTATATGTGTTTTGGACGTAAAAGAAGAATTAAAAATAAGATTCAACAATTAAACGAAGAAAGATCTAAACTATTTGATAAGTACTTTTATTTATTATGGTATCAAAACATTAATACTTATCAATTAATAGAACTAAAAGAAAAATTACTAGATCAAATACTTGAAAAAGAAGATATATC
>JARHZK010000063.1 GCA_029258245.1 Longicatena sp.
CAATATTATGATACATATTGATTAATCTTTTTAATGTGGTTGTTTCTATTTGTATATTAGTCCTTGAGGGGATATTATAAATCATAATATTTGTTTTGCAATTCATCGCAATTTTTGAAAAATGTTGATAAATTCCTTCTTGAGAAGGTTTATTATAATATGGTACTACCAATAATACTCCCTGTATAGGATACGTTTGTGCTTTTTGAACTGCTCTAATGGTATCTTGTGTGTTATTACTTCCACATCCAAACCAAATTTCTACTTGCTGCTTAGTTTCGTTTAAAACAAATTCTAATATTTCAATTTTTTCTTCATTCGATAATGTTGGAGTTTCTGCCGTTGTTCCACATACTACAAAACCATCTACTCCTTCACTCATCAAACGAGAAATAATTTTTTTTAATCCTACGTAGTCAATATTATTTTCTTTTGTAAAAGGAGTCACTAATGCCACAAATATTTTTTTCCTCATATATTTGCTCCTAACAATATTGGCTCTAGTTGTTCATTATACTGTGCTTTCTCACATGTCTCTACCAGCAATGACCAATCTGAAACAATACTTCTTTCTTTTTTAAATGGAGCATCTTGTCGAAACGGAATAATATAAAAATTACGGTAATTTAATAATGTAAAAATATTAGCTCCACTTATTCCTAATCCATCATTTGTTGCAATACCAAATACAATATTTTTTTTATTTCTTAACATTGCTTTAATCGCTAACGTAATTGGATGATCGTAAATACCGTGTACTATTTTTGCACATACTGTAGCACTCATTGGTGCAACAATCATCATATCAAATTGAAGTATAGGACCTGATTTTTCTGCTTCTTGTAATGTATGCATAACTTTATGCTTTGTAATTTGTTCTATTTCTTTTATAAAATCTTTTGCTTTATGATATCTAGTATCCATTTCATATACATTTTTGCTAACTATTACTTGTACATCATTATTTTGAGCCAATGCTTTTAATTCTGTTACTATTTTTGTATGATTACAAAATGATCCACAAATTCCAAACAACAAACGTTGATTATTCATAAAGTATCCTCCTTATATAATCAGCAATAATATTTCCTGCACTTATTGGAGAAAAATATCCTGGCAAATTAGATAATTTATAATAATTTATATGACTCTGTTCTAAATCTTTTTCACTAAATAAATCAAAATTTGATATATCCAAAATTAATGGAACTTTATTCCAACTTTTTAATCGTTCTACATTTACAATTTTGTCTGGAGCTGTATTAATAATCACATCACCACACATTTCCCAACAATCAACAGAACAAAATACTTTTGATTCATTACAATTTCTACGTATGACTCTTACATTAACACCTAAATCATTCAACATTTTTACGATTGCTTTTCCACATACTCCATATCCTACTACATCAATCAATACATCATATATACTTTTACATGTATGTTGTATTAATTCCATTAAGACACCTTCAGCTGTTAAAATTGCATTTTTAGTTTTTACACTTTCATCCTCTAAATAATAAAATACTCTTGATTTAATTATTGGATTTTTATTTTCCATAATTCCTTGAAACACAATCGTGGTTTCATTAAAGAAAGACTTTGGCAATGTCATATAAGACTTCCACATTTTCACTTGATAATCCAAATTCATTCCATGAACTGGCAATACCAAAACATGAATTTGTTTAAAATATTTTATATCTTCCTCGGAAAATATTTTATATACGACATTATTTGCACTAAGTTTATCTGCAACCTGTATCATTCGATCATCACTGCATATCACACCGACAATCATTTTTTACCCTCCTTACCTTATACTATGAAAAATGCCTAAAAAGGTACTAAAAAAAAACGCCTTTTGGCGTTTTGAAATATTATTGAGTAATTACATAGTAATTTTTCTTACCACGTTTTACAACTGTTTTATTTGAAGTAATAGCATGTTCACTACTTACAATAAATTCACCATCTGTTACCTTTTCACCATTAACAGAAATAGAACCTTGCTTAATCCACTCTCTTGCTTCTCGCTTACTACTAGCTATTTTTGCTTGCACTACAGCATCAACCAAATTCAAATTATCTTCTATTTGAATAGATTCAAATCCTTTTAATGCATCCTCTAATTCATCACTATTCAAATCTTTAATATTTCCTTTAAAGAACGCATTGGTAATTTTTAATGCTTTGTTATATTCTTCCTCACCATGTAAATCAATAACAACGGCTTTTGCTAATGCTTTTTGTGCTTCTCTTAGATGTGGTTGTGTTTTTACTTTTTCTTCCAAATCTTCAATTTCTTCACGAGATAAGAAAGTTAAAGTTTTTAAATAATCAATAACTTTACTATCTTCACTATTTAATAAAAATTGATATAACTCATATGAAGATGTTTTATTCTTATCTAACCAAATTGCCTTCCCTTCACTTTTTCCAAATTTAGTTCCATCTGCTTTTGTTACTAACGGCATTGTAAATGCATATGCTTCTTTTCCTAATTTTTTTCGAATCAGTTCAATTCCTGCTGTAATATTCCCCCATTGATCTTGTCCAGCAACTTGCATAATACAATTTCTTGTTTCATATAAATACATAAAATCTAATGCCTGAAGAATCATATAAGAAAATTCTGTATATGTAATACCTTCATCTAATCGACGTGCAACAATATCTTTATTTAACATATAATTAACATTAAAATATTTACCATAATCACGAAGAAAATCTAATACATTGATATCTTTGATCCAATCATAGTTATTTACTACTTCGAATCCAAAAATATCCTCTGCTTGCTTCTTTAAACAATTGAAGTTATGTAATACCTCTTCTTTCGAAATCATAGCTCTTTCTGCACTTGGGCGAGGATCCCCAATTAATCCTGTACCTCCTCCAACTAATAAAATTGGATTGTGTCCAGCTTGTTTCAAACGCTTAGAAATTAAAAATGAAGAATAATGTCCAATATGTAAACTATCTCCTGTTGGATCAGTTCCAATATAAAAAGTAACTTTTTCTTTTGTTAACAATTCTTCAATTTTTGGAGAGCTTGAATCTTTAATTAGTCCTCTCCATACTAAATCTTCATAAATATTCATTTTCCTATTCCTTTCATAAAAAAAGCGTCCTATCCAAGGACGCTAAAACTGCGTGGTACCACCTTAGTTCTTCTAAACGAAGCACTTACATCTCGTAACGTGAGTATACGGCTTTACTTTTCATAAAGCAGCTCCAAGGTGTATTCCATAAGATTATAAATAGTTTTTCACCAACCAACTATCTCTCTACATATAACAACTTATGTACTATTTCTTTTCACAGCTATTCTGCTATTAAGTATAATCTATTTTACTATTTTGTCAAGAATCTTATTTTGTTGACTTTCTTGGTGTGAAAATATAACTTAATTCCATTTTTTTATCAATCACTTCATCATCTTCATTCAACATTTTAGTTAAAAGACGCATAGCAAGTGCTCCTAAATCATAATCAGGAATCTTAAATCCTGAAATTTGTGGTCTAGCCATTGCATTATATTTACTATCCAATACACAAACTAATTCCATTTCATCAGGAATACTTATATCTGCTTCTTTTGCTGTATTTAATACAGCCATAGCCTGAGAATCACGATATGTAATCACTACATCATATTCAATTCCTTTTTTAATAAAGCTCTTCAAAAATTCATATGATGATTTTTTCTCTTTTGGAATTTCTAAATACCCAGTAAATTCCATACCATTCTCTGCATATGCACGGGATAATCCTTCACGTAATTGCTTAATCATTGCAGGATTTTTTCTATCTTCAACTAAAGCTATACGTTTCTTTCCTTTTTGAATACATTCTGTTGCATAATTATAGATTAATTGTTCAAAATCAACATATACAGAACCAATTGTCTCATCAGAAATCTTATTTCCAATTACAACAATAGGAATTTGATATCTTGTTAATTGATTTAATTCATCTTTTGTTAATTTATCATTATATATAACAACGCCATCAACACGAGACTTAATAATATTTTCAATAATATCATTCATCTCAGTAATACCTTCAGTAGTTGTATGCAACATTAAATTATATTTAAAAATTTTAGCGACATCTACTAATCCATTAATTATTTGTCCTGTATAAAAATAACTTGCTTCAGGTACAACTAAGGCAATAGTTGTTGTTTTTTGCAACGCAAGTCCTTGTGCGATAGCATTTGGTTTATATCCTAATTTTTCTATTGCTTCTTGGACTTTAACACGCGTATCTTCTCGAACAACTTCTGATCCATTAATTACGCGCGATACTGTAGCCAAAGATACATCCGCTTCTTTTGCTACATCATAAATTGTTATTCTTTTCATATAATTTTTCCTTTCTTAATCCTTATTCTTCATCTTCTGTATCTAATACTTGTTGTAACTTTTTATATGCTTTTTCAGCAATTTTCAAAGTTCCCTTTTTTAATTTTTTTACATTTGTTTTAACACGTTCATCATTACGTATTGTTTCAATAGAATCACTAATGGTATCAATCGTTTTTGAAACATATTCGTTTTTTAAAATTTCATCTATTCCGTTATCAACGATAGAAAAAACTTTATCTTTCGTCTCAATAAACTTTTCTTTCGCTTCAGTTACTTCTTCGTTTGATTGAAACACTTTGAGCTTATATTTCGTTGAACTTAACAATTTTTTAGTATCATTTTTCAAATTTTCAATTTTCATCGAAGTCTCACTAGAATTAGTATTATTATGAATCCATTTTCTACATTCTTCACATTTGGATTTTAGCTCTTTTATACTATTTTCAATAATACTAGATTTTTCATCATCCGTGTCATCAGCAAGACAAATAATTGTAAATTTTGTTGTTTTTTCTACTTCATCTACTTCATGTATTGGATCATTCATCAATTTGTACCTCCTGTGTACATTCTTTACCATTATCTTGATTTTTATTAAAATAATCAAAAATCCAATCTTTAATTACTGAAATATTATCCATCAATACAGTCATTGTACTTCGAACAGCATGTTTGCTTGCCTCATGAACATTATCGACTGTATCACTTAGCTCATTTAAAGTATGCAATGGTTTTTTTAAACATTCTAACTCAGAATTTGCAATATCTAATGTTTTTTTCAGTGTAACAATTGTTTCATTAGCATTTTTCATAACCATAATTAAATTCTTAAAAAAAACAATTAAAAATACTAATGCAATCACACCTACTATAGGTAATATAGCTTTTGAAACATTACTTAAAAATTCTACTAATTGATCTAATCCCATATAAGCACCTCTTTTATATACTACAATATATTGAAAACATTTTCAATATTATTGAAATTCTTTTACAATATTTTTTAATTTATATATATCTTTACTACTCATAAACAAATAAACTGCTGGACCTCTACTTGCTAACAATTTTGCACCATCTTCATCTTCTGAGATTACTTTTGCACATTTACAACGATCTGCTAAATCTTGAATTGTAATATTAATGCCTTGTTCTTTTGCGGCATTCTCAGGAAAATGGCATAAATACGTTTCATCAGCTTGATCCAACTCTTCAGCAAAGCGATCCATGAAATAATAAATTCTTGAATATCGATCAGGTTTAAATATTGCAATGATTTTTTTATCCGGGTATTTTATTCTTGCAGCTTCAATCATATATTTCACTGCTGTAGGATGATGTGCATAATCATCAATATATACATTTTCTCGATTCTCTTCAATTGTAAATCTTCTTTTTACTCCTGGAAAACTAGCTAAACCTTCTTGTAAAATTTGATGATCGATTCCTTGAATAATACCTAATGCAATAACACCTAAGCTATTCCATAATAAAGGTTTCCCCACAAAAGGTAATTTAAACCTACCAAAAAGTTCTTTATTATATAAAACATCAAATTGCATTCCATCTTCATTTTGAATAATATTAACAGCCTGTACATCATTATAATCATTTAATCCATAATACAAATGATTTGTTTGAATATTTAATTGGCGAACATACTCATCATCACCAAATAAAACTATTCCTTTCTTTACTTGATTGGCAAATGTTTCAAATGCATCACAATAATCATCAATATCCTTATAATAATCAACATGATCAAGTTCAATATTAGTGATAATTGCATATTGTGGTTTATAAGCTAAAAAATGTCTTTGATATTCGCATGATTCTAATACAAAATATGTCCCATGATCTGGCATATCTCCTGTACCATCACCAATCAAAAAACCTGTTGGAGCAACCATTTCCATAACATGTGAAATCATTCCTGTTGTTGTTGTTTTTCCATGTGTACCAGCAACGCTTATGCTTTTATATTCATCAACTAATTGACCCAAGAAATCATGATACCAATATACTTTTACTTTTCCTTCTTTTGACAATTCCATTGCTTTTTTTACTTCAGGATTTTGTTCATCAAATGCATTACCAATAATAACTATCATACCTTCTTTAATATTGTTTTCATCAAAGGAATATATTGGTATTTTTCTCTCTTCCAATGGTTTTTGTGTGAAAATATATTTTTGAATATCTGATCCTGCTACTTGTTCATGACGATCATAAACAATTGTAGCAAGAGAAGCCATGCCGCTACCCTTAATACCAATAAAATAATATTGCATAACTTTCATCTCCCTTATTTGTTTGTCACATTATTCATACTAGCTTCTAGTTCTTTAATTGGTG
>JARHZK010000095.1 GCA_029258245.1 Longicatena sp.
TAATATTATACATAAAGAGAGGATAAATTATGGATAAAAAAACAATATATATTTGCGATATATGTGGATACGTATATGATGGAGAAGATTTTTCAAAAGAAGATGAAAGCTACCGTTGTCCATTATGTGATCACGATAAAGAGGCTTTTCATGAGCGTAGCTTTGAACACGAAGTAAATCTTGCATCAAACGAATATCATCATGTACATCATATAGATGAAAATTAGGATCAACAAGCAAATGGCAGGAAGAAATAATCTTCCTGCCATTTGCATAAATAACAATAATTATGAATTATTCTTTTATTACTACTAATCTTTACTATTTCCAACAAAACGTAAAATATATAAGAAAATATTAATAAAATCCAAATATAAATCAAATGCTGAATAAATAGATATTTTTGATAGCATTTCACTATCATGTTCATACGAATAATATAATTTCTTCATTTTTTGAGCATCATATGCTGTGATTCCAGTAAAAATAATTAAACTAATTGCTGTTAATGCTTTTGTGGCAATATCCATACCCATTAACATCATCACTACTTCAACAATGATTAATACAATTAAACCAATACTACAAACCATTCCAACTGATGTCAAATCTTTTTTTGTCGTATTTCCAATAAACATTAAGCATGCAAAGTATATTGCTGTAATTCCAAAAGCAAGAACGATAGAATTAAACGTATATGCATATGTTAAAGTTGAAAAAGTAATCCCAGTTAATGCGGAATATACTAAAAATAAAATTTTTGTTGTTGATGGTTGCATTTTACTTAATCTTGCTGAAAATGAAATTGCAACCCCTAATTGTGCAATCAACATGATAAAGGAAAACATTGGCACTTGTAAGTATAAATATAATGTTAAATTCGTTACATTCATCAAAAAAGATACAAGTGTTGTAACTAATAAACCAAATCCCATCCATGCATACGTATGAATTGCATGTTTTTGTAAAGTAGGTAATTCATAACCTGATTGTGTATTATTTTCAAACATAAAACAACCTCCTATATTTATATTATATTCTAAATTAATTTATAATTCAAAATTTATTTCGTTTTTAAATAATTAAGTATTCCTTCTTTTATAGCACCAGCTATTTTTTCTTGACCTTTCTTACTATTAATAACACTCATATCTTTTTTATTTGATATAAATCCTGTTTCAATTAATATTGTAGGCATTTTGCTTCCGTAAAATATATATACGGGTGAATCAGCATCATCTCGAATCCCTCTACTTTCCGTATAGTTGCCCTCTTTTAAAGCTTTTTCCATAACTGTCGCAAACTTTTTTCCACCTGGATTCGAAGAACTATACCATACTTCACTTCCATAAACTTCATCTTGCATTTCTTCAATAAAATTCATATGAATAGATATAAAAACATCTGCATTTTTCTCATTTACAATTTTACACCTTGTATATAAATCTTCTACATTATCATCTACCCAACTTACTTTATCGCTTGTTCTAGTATATACAACTTTAACATTTTCTTTTTCAAGCAATTTCCCAACCTTTAACGCTATATCTAAGGTTAAATCTTTTTCTAATATTCCATCTTCACTTGAAGATCCTGGATCATATCCTCCATGTCCTGGATCTAAAGCAACTATATATTTTTCTTCTTTAACGATAGGTTTACTATCAACTGCTTTAGAATAAGATTTTTTTTCTTTTTTATCAATTCCTCTATATACAAAAAACGCAACTAACACAATGATTATTCCTACAATTAAGCCTACTCTATCCCATCGTATTTTTCTAAATTTTTTCATATACATTCCTTATCAATATCATCTATAACATCTACTAGTATTGAATATGACTCGCTATTTTTATCTAAAAGACTTTTATATTTTCGATATATTTGTTTTGCTTTTTTCTTATTATCATCTAAATAAGCCAAACAATAATGTAAAACAACATCTGTAACATCTCTTTCTGTTTTTAATAGTTGTTTAAAAATATCATCTCCTTTTGTAGATTGTAATACAATATAGGCCTGAGCTTGTTCATATTTTAACATAGTATAAGCAAATGGACTAATATTTGTAAACACTTGTAAGAATTTATTAATAAATCGAACTATTTTATTTGCTTGTTCTTTATTATTTCTTGCAATAATTTGCATTTTATCTAACATTTCTGCTAACAAAGAATATATATCTACTCCATCATTCACTTGATACATCATAGTTTCAATACTATTTATATGGAAGTATTGGGCTAATTTTATTAAGTTTCGAAAATCCTGTTCCATAGTATCAACTTTTATCTTGCTATTTTCTATTTCTACATGTTCTTGTAATGATTTTAAAATACTCCCATAGTGAATAAAAGAAAAAGTTTCTCTTGAAGCAATTTCTAATATTGCTTCATCAATAAATGTTTTTGAATATGGACTATTCTTATCATCAATGAGACATTTTTCAAATATCTCATCTGCAATTTGTAAATCATTAAATGTTAATTGTAACCTTTTACAGATTTCTTCGTAACTCCATGAACATCCAAGAAGCTGTAGATGTCTTTCAATTTCTTCCTTTGACATTTGTTGTAATTGTTGAATCATAATTTCATAAGGTACTTTATAAACTGTCATTACATCGCCTCCTTATTTGATAGTATACATTGAACCAATGTATTCTCAAACGCAATAGTATCTTGTTTACTTCTTTTTTTGCTATGTCCAAAATGTCTATTATGTTTTCTTAATTTTCTAGCATCGCATCTTTGATTTAATAAACCAAGAATATTATTATCCTGAAATTTTATTCCATTCTGTGAAATGGCACTCGCTCCCTTACTCAAGACTAGTGCAGCAAGTCCATAGTCTTGAGTAATTACAATATCATTTTTATTAACATTTTGCAACACTGCAAAATCTGTTGAATCCTTACCACAATCTACAACAATTATCTTACAATTTTCATAACAAAACTCATGTGATGTATCGCTAACTAATATTACTGGTATAGAAAAATGCTCAGCAATTTGAAGTGTTTCTTCAATTACTGGGCATCCATCTCCATCAATGATAATATTAAACATATTCTGATATTTGAGGTTTATATCCTTTTTTATTTAATTCATCCAATACTTGTCTCACATGTTTCTTATCATTTGTTTCAATTACAATTTCTACTTTACATTGTGAAAAACTAACTCCATATTGAATACGATTATGATTAACAGAAATAATATTAGCACCAGTATCTGAAATAATACCTAATATTTTTGATAAATTTCCTGGTTTGTCGACAACATTCATGTTAATAACGGCTTTTCTTCCTGTTTTCATTAGCCCTAAATCAATAATTTTAGAAAGAAGATTTACATCAATATTTCCTCCAGATAATACTGAAATACATTTATTATGCTCAATATCAACTTTTTGAAACATTGCAGCTGCAACACTTACTGCGCCAGCACCTTCAGCCACCATTTTCATTTTTTCTACGAGTGTTAATATTGCAGCAGCAATCTCCTCTTCACTGACAGTAACAATTTTATCTACATATTTGCTACAAATATCATAAGTAATTGTACCAGGTGATTTCACAGCAATACCATCTGCAATTGTATTAACTGAATTCAATGTTATTATTTGTTTTTTTTCTAAAGAATTTTTCATACTTGGAGCAGTTTCTGCTTCTACACCAATGACTTTGCAACTTGGATATAAAGTTTTAATCGCATAAGCGATTCCACTGATAAGTCCACCACCGCCAACTGGCACTAATACCATATCGACATCAGGCATTTTTTCTAATATTTCCAATCCAATTGTACCTTGACCTGCGATTACATCCTCGTCATTAAATGGCTCTATAAAAACAGCACCTGTTTTTTCTTGTAAATTTTTTGCGTACTCATACGCATCATTAAATGTATCTCCTTGTAACTCTACCACAACTCCATAAGAACGCGTAGCCTCTATTTTTGATAAAGGAGCAGTTTTCGGCATTACAATCGTTCCTTTTATGCCCATTTTCATACAAGAATACGCAACTCCTTGTGCATGATTACCAGCACTTGCCGCAATCACACCTCTATCTTTTTCTTCTTGTGTTAAATTCGATAATTTGTAATATGCACCTCTTAATTTAAATGCACCAGTTCCTTGTAAATTTTCAGCTTTAATCCATAAATTATCATGTATTTTATCCGCATGTACTATTGGAGTTTTACTAATAATGGGTTCTAATACTCTTTTTGCTTCTTCCACTTTTGATATTTTCATTATATTTGTCTTCCTTCCATTTTATTATAGTTATTGTACTCTATTTTTATTTATAATAAAAGGACTTTTCTATAAATTATATACATAAACACAATTATGTTTTTATTTTATAAACATTTGTATTAAATAATAGTACTTTTATTTAAAGTATTCTACCTCTAAAAAAAAGGTATCACTTAATTTGTGATACCTTCATTCATTAATCTTTTTCAATAAATTCAAGTAATTGTTTAGCTGCTAAATTAATACCATCACGATTTTCTTTTGATAATCCTAAATGTGTATAAATTTCTCCAATAAATACTCCATTATTTCTTAACGCCGTAAACATCTCATCAATTAATGGATCACAAACTTCTTGTTTTTGCATAGGACCAAATGGATTTGCAAAATAAGTAGTTGAAATACCAACCTCTTGTGTTGTCCCTTTAGCCATACGCTTTCCTTCTTTACAAGTAGCTTTTGCATCTTCAATATCTTCAAATCGATGTAATCCTAAATTATCATCATAGTTATTTGCATACGCAAATAAATCAATTTTATGATTCATTGCAACAACCTCATATGGAGCAGCATGTGTAATAACACGTGCATTATTACTTGATTCTGGATTCATAAAAATAGAACGGTCCATATCACGATATGGTGTACCTGGATCTAAATCATCTAAACGAATAAATGCACCAATTTCTGTTCCTTGCCCATATGGTACCCCGTCCTCAAGATGAATCGTACCCATATCATCAAATACAACTTCAATATCTTTAATTACATCTTTCCCAGCAATTTTTAATGCTTCAATTGATTCTGATTTACCAGCACCAGAATCCCCCATTAACATAATTCCTTTGCGTTTTCCATTCAATAATGTAATGTTCACAAATGCTCCATGAATTGGTAACCATCCATGTTGCATTTTTCTTAAATTATGCAATGTCAAACAAATTTTCTTCAAATAACCAAAATATTCAATTTTACTATTGTACGTTAAGCATCCTATCCAAATATCTTCCTCATTATCATAATGGAATACTGTTTCTTCTTTTTCGTATTTATTACCAAATAAACAAATTAAATCTGGTTTTTTCGTACATTCATCTATCGTTGCTAATTCAAATAAATTTCCTAGTGAAACAGCTGATGAGATAAAATCTCGATGAAAATATACAAATGCTAATAGAGTACCAATTTTACAAGGAAAGCAGAACCATTCATCCGCATTTCCATTAAAATGATGAATTGGATTTTCTTCGATCTCTTCAAACATACCCGTACGTTTATTAGATTTTGGATGAAGAATCATTGGAGTACGTAACATAATTGAAGAAATAAATGGAATGTCTTTTAAAGCATCATATTTTTCAGATAATTTGGTTTTCACATTAGTAGTCGCAACTGCTGCATTTGTACCTGCTTGCATTTGACGATATACTCTATTTCTTCTTCCCATAATAGATTCCTCTATATTACGATATAAAGTTAAAATCATATTATTAAAATTTGAATCTGCTAACACAAAGCCTGAATCTTCTAAAGCATTTGCACTACCTGATTTTACAACCGAAAAACGCTGATGTTTTTTCCAAAAATTATACATTTCTTCTACAAAATCCAACAATCTACCCTTATCGTTTAGATAATCAGATTCAATTTCATTTATTTTAAATATTCTCATCATGCGAAATAATCTTAAAATTTCTACAGTTGCTTCTCGAGCTGTTTTATTATTTAATGCATAGTAATATAAGTCTTCATTATTTTCTTGTAAATATTCAATGAAATTTAATACAAAATTACTAAATGTACTTGTATTTAATAATTGTTCCCCTGTGGAAACATATCCTTTACTAAAATTTACAATAGCTAAATCTTTTGTTAAATATAAGCTTTCTTTCATAAAATGCTCCTTTCAGTTCCTTAATATTTTATAAAGTTTTTATCTCTATACTTTACTATTATACAATAATTTTTGAAAATAAAAAAGTGCAAGCCTACATTTTCACATAGTCTTACACAATTTTTTACAATTTATTTCAATAAATTTACGATTTTTTCTTTAATATCATTTATAGAAATTTCTTCATTTTCTGAAGATATACGTGCTCTAAATTCAACATTTCCTTCTTTAATTCCTCTACCAACAGTAATACGGTATGGTATTCCTATTAATTCCATATCTTTGAATTTAACTCCTGGACGCTCTTTACGATCATCTAAAATGACATCAATGCCGCATGCTTTTAATTCATCATATAATTCATTTGCTATACGTACCTGTTCTTCATCTTTCATAGATACAATAACAATCGCTACTTGATATGGAGCAATGCTTGTTGGCCATATAATTCCCGCATCATCATGATGTTGTTCAACCACTGCAGCCATCGCACGTCCTAAACCAAATCCGTAACATCCCATTGTTACAGGATGCAATTTATTATTTTCATCTTGATATTCCAATCCAAACACATTTGCATATTTGGTTCCTAATTTAAATGTATTTGCTACTTCAATACCTTTTTCAAAAGATAATTTATTTCCACATACCGGACAAACATCACCATCATGAACTTGTGCAATATCTGCTACTTGTTCAACAGTAAAATCTTTTAAATTTACATGAATCATATGATGATCTGTTTTATTAGCACCTACGATAAAGTTTTTCATATGACTTACTTCACGATCCATAATAACTGGACATTCCAATCCAACAGGACCTGCAAAGCCAACTTTTGCATGTGTAACTCTTTCTACTTCGTCAAAATCAGCTAATTCAATTTCATTTGCATTCAATAATTTTAGTACTTTTGTTTCATTTAATTCTCTCGTTCCTTTCAATAAGAATGCATATGTTTTTCCATCTACTTTATAAATTAATGTTTTGACAAAATCATCAACCGACTTATTAAAGAATGCTGCTACTTCTTCAATTGTTTTAGCATTTGGTGTTTCTATTACTTCGATATTTTTTTCTTCTTCATCACTATTTTTTGCATTATCAACGACTTCGGTAATCTCTAAATTACTACAAAAATCACAATGTTTACAACTCACAACAATATCTTCTCCAATAGGTGTAATTGCTTGGAATTCTTCTGACAAGCTTCCACCCATTGCTCCAGTATCTGCTTGTACAATTTTATATGTTAATCCAAATCGATCCATCATTCGTTTATATGCATTAAAAGTACTCATATACGATTGATGTAATCCTTCTTCACTTGTATCAAATGAATACGCGTCTTGCATAATAAATTCACGTACACGAATCAATCCATAACGAGGTCTTGTTTCATCACGAAATTTCGTTTGAATTTGATACAAATTATATGGAAAATCTTTATACGAACTTCCCTTCATAGTCGCTGCAATAGTAAATAATTCTTCATGTGTAGGTCCCATAACATATCGCTTTTGATAACGATCATTCATCGCAAACATATTTTTTCCAAACGCTTCACGTCGACCACTTTTTTCATATATTTCTTCTGGAATTAATACTGGCATTAATAACTCTTGTGCTCCAGTGACATCCATTTCTTCACGTACAATTTCTTCAATTTTTTTTAGCACTCTTTTCCCCATAGGCATCATCATATATATACCTGAAGAGCTTTTTTTAATCATCCCTGCACGAACAAGTAAATTTCCACTAATACTATCTTCGTCTTTTGCATTTTCACGAATAGTGTAAAAATAACTGTTACTCAATTTCATATTTTCATCTCCTCATTTGTCATTAAGTTCTTGTATTTTATCATGTTTATACTAAAATGTAAATTTTTCAAATTAATATATGTCACTACGATCTTTATTCATAATCTTACGGATCATTGCATTTTTTTCCATCGGACACGGAACTTTCGCATAAATAATTTGCATTGGAGTTTTTGCTACGTCCATTTGATTACCATCTTTATCATATAAATCTTCAAATTTAAATTTTGTAGTTGTAATTGTTGGTCCAAATACTTCAGCTTCAATATAGGGTTTAAAATTATTACGTACTTCTAATGTAGCAACTTTTGTTTCTTTATCATAATCAAGTACATACGCAATATATTCTTGCGTTACACCTGCACCATTAATTCCATATAATTGAGCCGAAGGTAGCGGTTGTCCTTCATAAAATCCAATTGCAGTTGGACGATTTTCAGCCTTAGAAAATTCATTAAAATACCATTGTAATCGTTCTTCACTAATGCTGCCTTTCTCATAAACCTCATCAATTAATAATCGATAAGTTTTAATTAATGTTGCAATATAGTAAGAACTTTTCATTCTACCCTCTATTTTTAAACTTGCAATTCCTGCATCAATTAACTCTGGGATATAACGTGCAGCCATTAAATCTTTACTTGACATTGAAAACAAATCTTTTTCATCATGAATTGCACGATTTTTTTCAAATAATCGATATTTCCAACGACAACTTTGTGCACAACCACCGCGATTTGCATCTCTACCTGTCATATTATTACTTAATACACATCTTCCAGAATATGAAATACACATTCCTCCATGAATAAATACTTCTAATGGAACATCTGTATGTTTCGCTGTTTCCTTAATTTCTTCAAGAGTTACTTCACGCGCTAAAACAACTCGATCCATTCCTTTTTTCTTCCAATAATTTGCAGAACTTGCATTGGTAGAAGAATGTTGTGTTGAAACATGCACTTCCAATTTAGGAGCATATTTTTTTGCACACATCATAATCGTTGGAGATGCAGCGATAATTGCAGTAACTCCAATTCTTTCTAATTCCATTAAATATTCCTTTAATCCCTCTAAATCTTCTTCATGTGGTAACATATTTACCGTTACATGAACATGTGCCCCATGTGCATTTGCAAACTTTACCCCTTCTGCAATATCCTCAATTGTAAAATTACTTGCTCGAGATCGCAAAGAAAATTGTTTTCCACCTAAATACACCGCATCCGCACCATATAAAACTGCAATTTTTAATCTTTCTAAATCACCTGCTGGCGCTAATAATTCAATTTTATTTTTCATATCACTAACCTTCTTTAACCTTAGAAGTTTTTGTATAATAAAATCCATGTGTTACATGATCTTCTTCATATTTTTTTGAATACATTTCAAATACTTCTTTTGCATCTTTCTT
>JARHZK010000109.1 GCA_029258245.1 Longicatena sp.
CCACTAACTTTTCTGCTTTGATATAATAACACATTTTTACTGCATCGTCAATATTTTTTTATCTCATTTGATAATATTCATTTACATAATATCCCATTGCTGGTACAAATAAACTTTTTATACTATCTTGTGACTTTGCTTTATTTATTGCTTTTGCACTTACACTAAATGCTATTACATTTTTTAATGATTGTTCAGATATATCATCTTCTGCAAAATGTTTTTTCACTATTTCCTCTACATATGAAAAAGATTGTATTTGACTTTGATAAATTTCCATTGTATTTTCATTTTTTTGTACTACTAATAATTTTTCTCCAAACTCCACATTTGAATAGGCATACTTACAATACAATTCTGGCAAAAAACCAAATATCTCATATGCTAATGAATCATCGCCACACCACTTCATCAATTGATTTCGTAATTTTAAATGATCCGTTCTATCCTTGCACATTTCATATTGTTTTATAGCTTTTTTTGTTATTGATTGAATTTGCATTTTTGTAAAACAACTTTTTTCAAATGTTTCATCACGCTGAATAAAAACAAAATACTGCTTTTCTGTATGAATTTTCCCAATAATTTCCCAATCCATTATTGCAGCTAAAACTATTTTACTCAATTCCGCTGCTTCACTACCATTAATCCATACTTCTGCTTCTGCTTTTTTTTCATCTTTAGAAGCAAACACTTTAACCCAATATACTTTTTTATTTCCTAACCGTAGTTTTATTTCTTCTTTAATCAAATTCCAAAAATCGTGATCATATCCTTCTTTTTTTCCAATTCCATATATCTTACTACAAAATACATCGAAATAATGTCTTTCTTGTGTATAACCCTCAATAGAACCAATTTGATTCATTTTATGTATTGCATTTATATATACTGATAAAACATTATCATTAAATTTTTGACATGCATCAAAAATAGTTTGTTCAATCGTACTATTTAATGCTACCGTTGTTTCTATAATTGGAGCATCTAAAAGTTCATGATGAATTTGAAACAAAATTTGTACAACATCTTCATGCATAGATATTACATCTGCAAAAACATAAATTTCATCATCTTTCAATACAAAAGCATCGTCAACTATTTCACAATTCTTATATAAGTCCATCAAAGAATCTAAAATTATTTGATGGATATTATTTTTCGATACATGAGACTCTTGTTTTATCTTTTTTCTTTTAAAAAACACAGACATCACCTTCTTTCATTAATTATACAATAAATTATTCACAGTTTCTATAAATCCTTTACACTTACCATACTATCACATAATTTTATAAATGTGGTTTTTATAAAATCTATCATTTCCTTATTTTTTTATAAAAACACTTGCATTATATTCTTAATTTGCTATAATTATGGAGCAAGTTAAATGACTCCTTAGCTCAGATGGCAGAGCAACTGACTCTTAATCAGTGGGTCCAGGGTTCGATTCCCTGAGGGGTCACCATGAAAAATTAAAACCTTTTTTAAGGTTTTTTTTATATTTATTTACTTAATTTTAAATATTTGTTACTATAAACAAGTAAAGGAGTTTATATATGGAAAGTTGTCCTAGACCAAAAAAAAGCAAAAAAAAAATTATTACAATACTATGTATTAGTATAATCATATTTGTTCTAATATTTCTCTTAATTACAAATTTTTATCGAATTCAATTAAGTATAAAAGGTTATCATAGAAGTGAACGAAAAATACTTGCAACTCTTCCAAGGGAAGAAATAAACGATTATATAGACTATGATAAAATTATTGATTTATCTGTTTGGAATCAAGAAAAAAATCAACATCATTATTTTGATTATGAATTATTAAAAAATAAATTTAACACAAAAAAAGAAACTGTTGCCTATGTTGATGAATTTTATAAAAACTATTATAATCATTTAAAATCATTAAATTATACAACAGAAACATTACGAGAAATGATGAAAAAATCCTCATTATCTGACTTTGATTTTTTGATAAAACAAAATCTTAAATATGATGAAATATCGTCGTATTTAAAAATTAATGGTTGTATCATCACAGATATTCCAAATTATATAAAATCTAATTTAAGCCCTTTGGATGCAGTAATGAATATTTCTTACGCAAATATTTATGCTAATAGAAAAACAAACCGAGAGTACGAATTAAAAAATCCAGAAAATATGCATTTATTAATAAAAAACAAATATCATATTCCTGTTACTTATACTCCAAAAGATTTAGTTGAAGTAAAAATTCCTAATGCCCCTGGCAATGAAGATAACAAATTGCGTAAAGAAGCTGCAGATGCATTAGAACAAATGTATTTTGCAGCAAAAAAAGATGATTGTGTTCTTGTCATCAATAGTGCTTATCGTTCTGCAAAATCACAACAAGAAATATATGATTCCTATTTCAAAATTTACGATGAAGCAACCGCAGCAAGTTTAGTATCTGTTCCTGGATGCAGTGAACACCAATTAGGTCTTAGTGTAGATTTGACTAGTCAAAGTGTTATTAATGGCAAATATGGTGTATTTGGATCTACAAAAGAATATAAATGGGTTACTAAAAATGCCCATAAATTTGGTTTTATACTTCGTTATCCTTCTGATAAAATTGAAATTACTGGTACTTCTAATGAACCTTGGCACTTCCGTTACGTTGGTAAAGCGTTAGCTACTAAATTATATAATGAAAATTTAACATTAGAAGAATATACAGTGAAAAATGGATTTACATATGATATTGAATTAAAAAAATAGGTTGATTAATAGTCAACCTATTTTTTATGTAAATTTATCAAAAATTTATCAAAATCTTCAAAATTTAAAATCACTTTTTTTACATTTGGCATATTTTTAAATTCATCATATTTCTCTGAACTTGTAATCGCAATAATACTCCCTGCACCGCATTCATTCGCATATTGAATGCCGCTATAAGAATCTTCTATTACCATACACTCATTAATATTAACCCCTAAATTTTTAGCACCGTCCATGAACATAGATACTTTATCAGTATGAAATCCATCATCGTAAACAACCTTTTTTTTATCGAACCATTTTTCTAAATGAAATACTGAAAAATAAAAATCAATATTATCTTTAATGGATGCACTACAAATCGTCATTGGGACATGGTTTTGTTTCAAAAAATTTAACAATTCCTCCAATCCATCTACAAGATGTAAACATTTTTTATCATTTAAACATAATTCCCGATACAATTTTTCTTTTTGAATGGATAATTCAGTTTTATCTTTTTCTTCCATTTCACCTAACAATTCAGTAATAATCTTATTATTATTTTTTCCATGCATATATTTCATTTCATCATCACTAATTGGCTTGTTTCTATATTTTAAAGAAAATGCATTCCACGCTTCTTGATGTTTTTTTCCATCAAAAAACATCGTTCCATTAAAGTCAAATAGTACTCCTTTTATCATAACATTCTCTCCTATTTTTTTTAGTGTACTTTTCCATTGTTTAAATAATTCTTCCTCTTTAATAGTTCTATTCGCATTACTTGTACTAGGTAAGTATATAAGATTTATCTTCAATTTTGAAAAATACTTTTTAAATAAACCATAACTTTTTCTTCCATTACAGATGACATATTGAATACTTGGATATATACTTATTAGTTCATCAATTGGATTTACAATAACATTATGAATAGAACTATCTAAACTGCCTTCTCTTTCACAAGTTTTAATAACATCCCATAAAATCAAATGATGTGATTTAATAATATTTTTCTTTTGTTCATATGTATCAATCGGCATTTGAAAATATGCATGCATAATTTTCCAAAAACGATTCTGCTTAAATCCATAATATTCTTGTTTTTCAAGTGAAGTTACACTTGGCATAGAACCAAGTATTAAAGCAATTGGGTTATTCCCTATAATGGGTTTAAATCCTTCTAGCACTCTGCTACTCCTATCAAATCATGTGGAAGTGCCTCTGTAATTCTTACATTCACAAAAGTGCCTAATTCGATTGGTTGCATACTCGTGAAAATAACGATGCCATCTACTTCATCTGGTGCACTATTAGCTCCACGTCCGCGATATTTGCCCGTCAATCCATCTTGTGCTTCTACTAATACTTCCATGATTGTGCCAATACGTTTTTGCTGATTTGCTAAAGATATTTCTTCTTGTCGTTTCATTAAAATATCTAAACGGCGTTCTTTTTCATCTTCTGTGACGTCTTGAACCATATCAAATGCAGGTGTATCTTCTTCTGGAGAATATGTAAATGCACCCATACGATCCCAATGAACATCTTCGACAAACTGCACTAACTCATTAAAGTCACTTTCTGTTTCTGTTGGAAATCCTATAATGAATGTTGTCCTTAATGTTGGATCATCAAAAGTTTCACGTATCTTTGATACTAATTTTAATACTTCTTCTTTGGTACCACGGCGATTCATCGTTTTTAACATACGATTGTTTGCATGTTGCATTGGAATATCAAAATATGGTAAAACTTTTGGTAATTGTTTCATTCCTTCAATTAATTCATCATCAATTTCATCTGGATACATATATAAAACACGAATCCAGTGAAATCCTTCGATTTCATGAATTTGTTTTAAAACTTCTAACAAAGATCTTTTTCCGTATAAATCCACTCCATACTTTGTAGTATCTTGCGCAATTAATACCAATTCTTTAACTCCATTAACAGCAAGTTGTTTTGCTTCTTCTACAATTTTTTCAATTGGAAATGTAACATTTCCACCACGAATTAATGGAATTGCACAATATGTACAACAATTACTGCATCCTTCTGCAATTTTCAAATACGCTGTCCAAGGTTTACTAGAAATTAAACGCTCGCATTTACCATAACTTACTAAATCATTACCACCTAATAATTCATATAATCTTTCATGTAAATGATCATATTCACTAATTCCAATAACTGCATCAATTTCAGGAATTTCTTCCTCTAAAGTTTCTTTATAACGTTGTGCCAAACATCCAACAACAATTAATTTTTTGCAATTGTATTTTTTATACTCTGCCATTTTAAAAATTGTCGCAATTGCTTCTTCTTTTGCTGGATTGATAAATCCACATGTATTTATAATAATTGCTTGGGCTTCTTGAGGATCAGACACTAATTCATGTCCACCTTGACGTATCATTCCCATCATTTTTTCACTATCTACTAAATTTTTACTACAACCTAATGAAATAAATCCAACTTTCATAATATACTCCTTTATCTATATCTCGTTTCGAATTCTTTCAATTACTTTAATATATGGTGCACTATCTCGATTGTCGAACCGAATTGTTAAAACATTAAAATAATGTCCATCCAATTTTTTGCACCATTCATCAAAATACAAACTTTCTTCTTTTCCTTGTACATGTCCTGGGTATAAAACCATTACTATTATACCTTTTTTTCTTAATTGGCATAGTGCTTTATAAACCGCAACCTTGCTTGTTTCTAATAACGTTGTAATGGCTTCATTTCCATGTGGTAAAAAGCCAAAATTAAATATACCAACATCAAAACCATCTACATACATATCCATATGCTCATGTCCATCTAGAATTAAAGTTACTTTATCCTTGTACTCATTTAATTTCATTTTACTTTGTTCAATTGCACTTTTTTGAATATCAAATCCATACACATGCTGAATATTCTTTTGTTGAGCAAGAAACAACGTATCATTTCCTTGTCCAAGAGTAAAATCAACAGCTACGCTTTCTGCCTGAAGCATAGATAAAATCATATCATGTGCTATTTCTACTATTTTTTTCACATTTTCACCTTTTTTCCAGAATAAATACATTATATAATAATTAAAAGGAGATTTCTATGCAAAACATAATTCCCACTAAAATAAAGTTAATTTTATCAATACTACAAAACGAAAACAAGGAAGCATACCTAGTTGGCGGCTGTGTTCGTGATATGATACTCAATCGTTCTATTCATGATTATGATATTACTACTTCTGCATTCCCACAAGAAACGATATCCATTCTTAAGAAAAATTATATAAAAGCTGTTCCGACAGGAATCAAACATGGAACAATTACTGCCATTATCAATAATGAATCCATTGAAATCACTACTTATAGAATAGAAAAAGAATATTTAAACCATAGACATCCTTCACAAGTTGTATTCACAAATAATTTACAAGAAGATTTAAAACGAAGAGATTTTACTATGAATGCCATTGCTTTTGATCCAGTAAACGGTATTTATGATCCTTTTCATGGAAAAGATGATATCGAAAATAAAATTATTCGATGCGTAGGTAATGCTAATGAACGATTTAACGAAGATGCCCTACGTAT
>JARHZK010000117.1 GCA_029258245.1 Longicatena sp.
ATGGGCAGATGGTGCTACTAAATCAGCTGTTTGGGAAGTTTATAAATTTATACATGTTAATACTGTTGCTCCTTTTGGAACATTCCGCACTAAGATTAGAAAATGGAAAAAAATAATGTTGTAAAAGAGTTTGTTTATTTTAAATATCAGCAAACTAAATAAGAGTAAATTAACTGAACAACTAGCAAATTTGTTAATCAAAATAAGGTTATTTTTGCCTTGTTTTCGTTAGTAACGGAATAAATAACTAAAAAGTGTTTAAAAACTCGAAAAATAAGAATTTTTGTGTGATGGTTATTGCTCAAAACCAAGCTCCTAAGGGTTAGTTATGGATTAAAATCATTGGAAAAAATTTGAATTTTCAAAAATATTCATATGATTACCAACTCTCAGTCTAAACAAGTGAAGGGGTACGCCTACATTGTCGATAAGAAAGCGGAGACGTAGTAGAATCGAGCTTGGTATGTATAGGATATAACCTAAGAAAGTATCATAATCGAAAAGATGTGATAAAAATGAATAAAAATAATAAATTTTTAAGAATGTTGAAACTTTAGCTAAGTTACTTTCAAATCTTAAAACAGCAGTTTTATTAGAAGTATTGGTAAATAATTTATAAAACAAGAAAGGCAACCCGTTTCGGATTGCCTTTCTTGTTTCACTCTTGTAATAGCCAATTAGCTATATCATGAATCTCAATTCCTTCATAACTGTATTTTGGATGTCTTGTCCTTGCAATAATCATTTTTGGATAAGCATCACGAATCTGAAACAAGGGGGAACATTCTCTCTCAAATGTTTCTTGCCCAGAAATATTGTCACTTACCTGAATATAAATCTTCTCACTGCCTTTTTGAGCAACAAAGTCGATTTCTTTTTGATAGAGCTTTCCAACATAGACATCGTATCCACGACGAAGAAGTTCGATGCAGACAATGTTTTCATAAACTCTACCATAATCCATATTTCTGCTTCCCAAGATAGCATATCGAATGCCACTGTCACATAGATAAAACTTTTCGGAACTTTCAAGGTATTTCTTACCACGAATGTCATATCTTTTAACATCATAAAACACGAAGGCATTACACAAATATTTGATATACTTACCAATAGTAACATGATTGGTTGGAGTTTCATTAGCTGTTAGAAGCTGACTGACCTTATTGGGAGAAGTTAGGTTACTTATATTATCCATAAGGAACTCGCTCAAACGCTGTAAAACTAAAGTATCTGGCAGAGCGTACTTTTGTACTAAATCTCTTGTAACAATGGTTTCATAAACCTCTTTGATATAATTTGTCCTATCTTTTTCGTTTCTGTAAGCGTAGGAACCTGCTAAACCACCCTTGATGGAGTAATCATCAAAGAGTTTATCTTTATCTCTGATGTCATCGTAATACTGGCAATATTCCTGAAAGCTGAAAGGAAATACATGAATTTCAATATAACGCCCGGTAAATAAGGTTGCAAGATCTGTACTTAGTAAAAATGCATTAGATCCTGTAATATATATATCATATTTGTTTTTGGAATAAAGGCTGTTGATTGCCAACTCAAAATTAGGACACATCTGAACCTCATCCACAAATAAATAATTTGTTTTACCTGCTTGATAATGTTCTTCTACATAAGAGTGTAAAGCATGGTATTCCTTGATTTCTTCATAAGTTAAATCCATAAAGTCGATGAAGATGATATTGATGTTTTCAAAATTGTTTTTTAAATATTCAGTATATGCCTGCATCAAATTAGATTTACCAGAACGACGAATACCTGTAATAATCTTGATATCAGGAGTTCCATTTAGTTCGATGATTCTATCGAGATATTTCGTTCTCGTTATTGTTTTCATATAAACACCCGCTTTCAAAAATTGAAATTTTTTAGAGTTTAGAAACTGATTCGTTGTATTTATTATATAGTTTATTACTAGGATATGCAATATATCACTTTCAAAAATGTAAATAATTTTATTTTTTGAAAGTGATATCTATTTGATTGGAAACTAAAATCTTTTAATATTAACATACATGTTCTGGACTTTTCCAATTCATTGATATTATTGGGATAATTCTAACAGTCTTACAACATTTAGGATATTGATAAAGGCTGTATAACCATTTAATAACAGCATATAGCCTTTATTGATTTAATCATATGAATGTGGTAAAATGCTAAAAAATATTTCATAAAAGATTCTGTTTGACAAGTCGAAATATTCTTAATAGTTGAAGCTTGGATTAGAAAGGAAAATAGTATATATGTCAATTTTCATTATGTTGGCAATCTTGCTGATTTCTGTCATCATATGTAAATTAGTTGCCTCGGCAATTGTTATTTTATTTTTAGCAATAAAAAATATGAAATTTAAAAAAGATAGTAAACAGTGGGATAGGTGATTTCATACGATATCAGCTCAGAAACTTACACTATATATTTGTATTTGGTATTTGATTACTATTACAATTACATCTATTATCACGTATTACATTTTGATTGCTTGTCATTTGAAATATGCATTTATTATTACTGTTTATAAACTAATCAAACAAGGTTGTTTTGAAGCAATCATACTTGATGGAACTTACCGAATCAAAAAAGATAGTTTTGATCATTGGTTAGATAATGAATAAGGGAGTGAGATTATGGCATCAATCGTTAAGAGA
>JARHZK010000014.1 GCA_029258245.1 Longicatena sp.
ATGTAAAAAGAACAAGCATGGATATAGATAAATGTGTTGAGGTTTTAATGAATCAATATCCTTTTGAGGATATACAGAAATTTTACAATAAATTAGATCAGGAAATTTTAAAAACTGAATTGCTTCAATATATGTGCAGAGAGTTAAACGAAGATAATTTAATCTGTCCGTGTTGTGGAAGTCATTATGTCCATAAAAATGGGAAAACACCTCAAGGTATACAAAGGTACAAGTATGAATGTAAGAAGACCTTCATTTTAAGATACAATACTTTGATGTATCATACTCATTTATCATACGAACAATGGAACATCATGTTATGCAGTACATTGAACAATGATACTCTTACAAAAATGGCTTCTTTGGCTAATATCAGTGTTACATCTGCATTTTATTGTCGTCATAAGATTTTATATGTCCTCGTTCAAATCATGAATGAGGACATTCTTTTAGATGAAGCTCAATTGGATGAAACCTATATAACATATGAACAGAAAGGATATGTGAGAAAAGAAAAAAGAGGAATCAGCGAAGATAAAATAGGAATTGCCTGTGCAATTGATATATATGATAATATTGTTTTATCTGTAGCAGATAGAGGACGTCCAACTTCAAAAACATTAATTGAAATCTTTGATAAGATGATAACCCCTGGTATGATAATCATATCTGATAGTCAAAGAAGTTATCATCCACTAATGAAACATTTGAATGTGGAATGGAAAAAGATACCTTCGCGAAAAAAAGAAATTGATGGATATACATTAGCAAGAGGTAACGCCTTACACGAAGATATCAAAACATTTTTGCGTGGTAAACGTAATGTAGCGACGCATTATCTACAAGGATATCTAGCACTGTATCAATACCGAAGAAAAAATCCTTTATACCTGAAGAGCAAAATCTGCCGAAAACTCTTTTGCCAGTTAAACTGCATAAAAACTGCATTAAGAAATAAGGATATTTGCAGTGATGTCAATATTTACAGGACTTTTTATAAGTTTTAAACACCATTAAAATTAAATGCA
>JARHZK010000120.1 GCA_029258245.1 Longicatena sp.
TATAGATGGTGGTTTGCCTTGTGCAGAAATAACTTATAGAACTTCAGCTGCAGAAGAATCAATTAAATTAATAACAGAAAAATATCCAGATATGTTAATTGGCGCTGGAACAGTATTAACAACAGAACAAGTAGATACAGCAGTTGCTGCTGGAGCAAAATTTATTGTGAGTCCGGGATTAAATCCAAGAATAGTAAAATATTGTATTGATAAAAAAGTTCCTATTATACCAGGAACTTCATCACCAAGTGATATCGAACAAGCTCTTGAATTTGGATTGAAAGTTGTAAAATTTTTTCCAGCAGAAGCATCTGGTGGAATAAAAAAAATAAAAGCAATGGCAGCTCCCTATGGGAATATTGGATTTATGCCTACAGGAGGTATAAATAGCGATAATTTAAATGACTATTTATCATTTCCTCAAGTTTTCGCTTGTGGTGGAAGTTGGATGGTAAAAAAAGATTTAATTGAAAAAGGTGAATTTGAAAAAATAACAAATTTAACAAAAAATGCAATTATGAAGATGCATGGATTTGAATTAGAGTATATTGGAATTAATTGTACTGATGAACAAGAGGTTACTGATATTACAAAGGAATTGTCATTATTTGGTTTATTGAAGAAAGAAGAAAAAAACAGAATTCTTGTTGGAAATGTTATTGTATCAACAGAGGATTTAAGTTTAGGCACAAAAGGTTATCTTGTTTATAAGGTAAATAATGTGAATAGAGCTGTTTCATATCTGTCAAAATTAGGAATAGAATTTAATGAAAATACAATTGAATATGATGATATGAATAATATGAATACAATTTGTTTAAAAAATGAAGTTGGTGGATATGCGATTCAACTTATTCATAAATAGGGAGGAAGAAGATGAAGAGAGTTATAACTTTTGGAGAAATCATGTTACGCTTGGCCCCTCATGGATATTATCGTTTTAGTCAAGCAAATGATTTGGAAGCTACGTTTGGTGGTGGAGAAGCGAATGTTGCGGTATCCTTAGCTAATTTTGGTTTAAACGCATCTTTTGTTTCAAAACTTCCAACACATGCCATTGGGCAATGCGCAGTGAATTCTTTACGTGCATTAGGTGTTGATACAACAAACATTGTACGTGGAGGAGAACGCGTTGGTATTTATTATTTAGAAAAAGGAGCATCACAACGACCTAGTCAAGTAATCTATGATCGCACTCATTCTTCTATTGCAGAAGCTACGATTGCTGATTTTAATTGGGAAAATATATTTGATGATGCAGATTGGTTTCATTTCACAGGCATTACTCCTGCATTAAGTGATTCTGCTGCTGAAATTACTCTAGAAGCTTGTAAAGCTGCTAGAAAATTAGGTCTTACAATTAGTTGTGATCTAAATTACCGCAAAAAACTTTGGACAAGTGAAAAAGCTGGTAAAGTTATGGGAGAAATTATGAAATATGTTGATGTATGTATCGCAAATGAAGAAGATGCAGAAAAAGTTTTTGGAATCAAAGCCAAAGATACAGATATCACATTAGGTACTTTAAATCAGGAAGGTTATATGAATGTAGCAAAACAATTAACTGAACAATTTGGATGTAAGGCAGTTTCCATCACTTTGCGCGAAAGCATTTCAGCTTCTGACAATAATTGGGCGGCTATGTTATATACAAATGGAAAATCATACTTTTCAAAACGTTATGCACTACATATCGTAGATCGTGTTGGTGGTGGAGACTCTTTTGGAGCAGGGTTAATTTATGCAATGTTAAATTATAAAGAACCACAAGATATTATCGAATTTGCTGTTGCTGCTAGTTGTTTAAAACATTCAATTGAAGGTGATTTCAATCGTGTTAGTGTAGAAGAAGTAGAGGCGTTGGTAAACGGTGATGGCAGTGGACGTGTACAAAGGTAATGGTTTTTGTATTTCGATAATACTATTTTAAAATAGTTAGATTATGAGTGTATGGATCATATACCAATTCTAAGAGTGCAAGATATTTATTTTTTGTATAATATATGATGTATAAATTTAATACTTTTAAAAGATAGTATGCTAAAATTTAATAACACATAGTGTTGAAAAATTACAAAATAGGAAAAGATGATTATATGAAATGAAAATATATTATGGATGAGTTAATTATAATAAGGCTGTAGATATTTTGAATTTGATATATAATATGTAAAAGAAATTTGGAGGAATAGATATGAATACAATTGGATTTATTGGTGTAGGTATTATGGGGAAACCCATGGTAAGAAATTTGATGAAACATGGTTTTGAAGTACACATATACGCTAGAACGAAAGCAAAAGTGGAAGATGTAATTAGTGAAGGTGCGATTTTTCATCCTACTATAAAAGAATGTGTTTTGGCGTGTGATAAAATCATTAC
>JARHZK010000127.1 GCA_029258245.1 Longicatena sp.
CAATATTACTTAATGCAATCATAATTAAAATTTCTTTTGTATATGCTCCTAACTCAATAGCCATATCTCCTAATAAAAAAACAGCTACAAAACTCATAATACTAGATAATATCATTGGTGTATGAATCAAAGACTGTCGAATCCATTCCACTACAATATCTGCAAATATTACTTGAAATCCAAATGTATATAGATGTATTTCTTTCATTGGAAGATTCAACATAGTTGGATTTTGATCAACTAATAACGCGATCCATAATGGTAATAAATAAAGTGAAAATATAATACCAATAATTCTTATAATCCTTGTAAATAAAGCAATGATTGTTGTTTGTGTATATTCTTCTATTTGCTTAATCTGTTCAAAAAAAGTAGTAGGAAGAATAATTGCAGTTGGACAATTATCTACAATTACAATAATATATCCTTGCAATAAATGAATAGCACATATATCAGGTCTTTCTGTATAACGAACATGTGGATATGGATTCATTGTTTTCCCATATAATTTTTCTACAAGTATTCGTTCACTTACGATTTCTGTCTCATCAATAGATTGTAGTCTTTTAACAAAATCATCTAAAATATCTTGATTAACTAGATGTTCAATATATGCATATGCAATGTCTGTTCTTGTCTTTATGCCTTCTTTATTCAAAACAATATGTAATTGAGGATCTCTTACTCTTCTTCGAATCAACCCAACGTTTAATATAATATTTTCAACGAACCCATCATGTGCTCCTCGAATACTTCTTTCTACCATTGGCTCTGCGGTATTTCTTGAAGGATAACGTCTTGTTTCAATACAAAAATAATCTTTGCTTGTATCTAGTAACACCACACATTGTCCACTTAAAATATTTGTAATTGCCTCATGTTCATTTTTTACAGGAGTTACAGCTCCAGGATAAAATATTAATTGAATTTCACTTGTTGCACTTACGGTTAACCCTTCTACAAGTGAAGTAATTAATTGACTATCTGATAAAGATGATATAAAAATAAGTACCATTTCATGTTGCTGTACACATACATATCGAACTACAACATCAAAAGATGGAGCAATTATCTTTTTTATAGATAATGCTTTCTTTTTTAATTGCTCATTCATGACTTTGATTTACATAACAAGGCCGCAAAAAAAGCAAATAAAATACCACTTGTTATACCAGCAGCAGTCAAATCAAACATTCCTAATAAAATACCAATGATACCTTCTTTTTCTGCCTTTGCTAATGCTCCATGAATTAAGCTATGACCAAAGCTTGTAATTGGAAGGCTTGCTCCCATACCTGCAAATGAAATTAATTTATCATATAAACTAAAAGTATCTAAAAAAGCACCTACTGCAACAAAAATAGAAGTAATATGTCCTGCTGTAAGTTTCGTATGATCATATATTATTTGCGCAATACAGCAAATGCTTCCACAAACGAGAAATGCTTTCCATACCATATATCATTCACTCCTTTCATATATAATCCCATGTGCAATACAAGGAATACTATTTTTCTGTTGCACTGATACTGGAGATAATAATGCTCCAGTTGCAAGAACCATTACTCTTTGATACTTGCCATTTTCAATTCCTTTAAATAAATCTGCAATTGTTACACATATACTGCATGCACATCCACTACCACCACAAAATACCTTTTGTTTTTCTATATTATAAATACGAATACCACAATCGCTAATTCGATCGATATGCTCATATCCTTCTTTTTGTAATAATTCCTTTAAAAAAGATAATCCAACACTCGATAAATCACCTGTAACAATTAAATCAAAATCTTCTAATGTTTGATTTGTTTCTTTTAAATAACATGTCAATGTATCAAATGCAGCCGGTGCCATAGCAAGTCCCATATCATTTGCATCTTTATGGTTCCAATCGATAATCCTTCCAGGAATAAACTCACTTACTTTTATTTTATTTTGAGTTCTACCTAAAAGCATCATACCGGCACCTGTAACCGTTG
>JARHZK010000128.1 GCA_029258245.1 Longicatena sp.
TATGTAATGATTCCTAACCAAGCAACAGTTGATAATGCAGTAAGATTAATAAAAAAAGTAGAAAATGGTGAAGTTGTAACTGAATCCGATATTAATGAGCAAAATCAATTATTGAGTACTGCTGGATAACGGATGAAGAGTTTTATTTCGATTTAATTGAAATAAAACTCTTTTTATTAGATTCTTATGATATAATTTAATAGAGTTTAAGGAGTTAAGATAGTGATGAATCAGGTAGAAATCAATTATAAAAATAAGTTAAATGATATATATAATCAATTTATAAAAAATAATGAACAAGTCGATGAAAATTTGAAAGAGGAATTAACAAAAATTTTAACATATACTGAACAAGATATCGATACAGATGATTATATGAAAATGATGTATATGCAAGGAAAAAAATATGAGCAACAAAAAAATGTAAATGCAGTACGTTATTGTGCAATGAGAATGTTAGATATAAAAGAATGTTATGAGAATAGGAAGAAAAAAAGACCGCGGTTTTTAGATATGATTGAATATCAATTTAGTGATGAATTAAATGAATTTATCATACATTACACCGATTTTTTAGATGATATTTATCGACAAATTGAACGAAAGTTAAAAATGATAGTATTTATAATTATCATAGTTGTATTTGTGATTTTTACTTTTTTATTAAAAATTAATCCAATGTTTTCATTAATTAATGCATGTATAATAGGTATTTTAAATTATATCTTACAAAGAAAAAGGTTACCTGAAATATTTAAGACAAACCAATTGAATGCTATTCAAAGTTATGTAGATGAAGATGTACTTGAATTTGATCGGCCAATTCGATATTCTTAATAAATATCCACCGAGTATTAATCGGTGGATATTTATTTATAGTTTATTTCTTTCATTAATGATGCTATCCCATGTCATACTTCCCACAATTCCATCAATCAGTAAATCGTATAAATACTGATATTGTTGGATTGCAATTGTGGTTTTTTCGCCATAAATTCCATCAATGGATATAGGACGAAGACAAGGATTTTTTTCTGCAAGTTCGTTAATATATTCCTGTATTTTATAAACTGCTAATCCTTGTTGGCTTTGACCTAGATAAAAATTTTTATTTGCAATTGGAATGTTTGTCACGATTTCAAGTTCTCTTAATTTGTTTACTAAAGTATTCCAAGTATTATATCCAATAATACCATCTACATTAATATTTGCATATGCTTGCCATTCTTTTACAGCATCTTTCGTTGTTTTCCCGTAAATACCATCTAGGTTGTTAGTCGTATTAATGAAATTTTCTTTTTTCATCGTATTCAAATAGGATTGTAGTTTATATACACTAATACCGTAATCACCTTCACGAATTGTATATGATGTCATGATTTTTTTCTCCTTTCCTTATAGTATATGAATGTGTGAGAATAGGATATAAAGAAATGCCTATTTTAAATGATATTTGCTTTATTTTATGAAAATTATTATAATATTGAAAGAGAGGTAGATATATGATACGTGTATATATAGATGCTGAATTCGATGCAGTACGTTATAAAAATCGCTTTGAACAAGCAATTATAAGTATTGGTGCCGTAATCAGTAATGATTCAAAAAAAATAGATGAGTTTTATTCATTAGTTTGCCCAAAATATTTTAAAAAACTTTCTCCAGTTGTGAAAAAAATTACACAGTTAAAAAATGAAGATATTTTAACTGCACCTAATTTATATACAGTAATTCATAATTTTATGAATTGGTTGTCAATATATGGAAAAATTGAAGCTATGGAATTTTATGCATGGGGACCAGATGATAAAAGAACTTTATTAAATAATTGTAAAATTCATAATATAGAAAGTTGTTTTATTAATCAAATACAGGATTTACAAAAAGAAATTTCTGGTTGCGTATATTTTCAAAATAAAATTGTTTCGCCTACATTATCTTTAGATAATATGAAATTAATATATGATGTTAAAGGGAAAGTGATTCATAATGCACTAACAGATGCTTTAGATTTAATGCATATTCATGATAAGTATTTAAATGGTAATCTTCAAAATAAGCAAAGTATAATTGACATTGTGAATAGGATAGAAGAAAAAAGAATAGCTTCTAGAAAAAAACAAATTGAACGATTGCGAAAATTATTGACAGAACAATTTGAATTGTATTCTAAGGATTTTATTAAAATAGCATTGTTACCGGAAGTTATTGAACAGTTTCAATTATGGGAAAATAGAGAATCTAGTGCATATGTACATTGGAGGAAAAATTCTTATATTATGAATAATGTGATACATCCATATAAGGATTTAGAAATTTGGATGAAGATTGACTTATTTGATGAATTGCCATCTGTACATATAAAATTTAAACATTGTGAAAAAGAGAGTATTCGAAAATATGAATTGAACTATAAAAATTCAACAATGATAGAAAAAATCATGAAAAGAGTTACAACATGACGAATGATAATATGCGAAAAATAAGATTAGAAGGTGCAAAATTATCCCTATATATTGATGAAATGAAAAAAACCCTTTTAAATATTCAATCTTTATCATGGGTTGAACGAAATCCATATATTCATAGTTATAAGGCAAATAAATATTTAAAAAAATTAGAAATATTTATAAATGAATGTACAAAATGTATTATGTCTTATACTGGTTATTTGTTTTGTTATCAAATATGTTCAAAAGAAGAGTTGCAAGCATATTCTTACATATATATGTTTTTATTTCAATTTCGTGATTCAATTTTAAAGCAAGAATATATTCATTGTATTTTAATTAAGAAAAAAAATATAATATCTAAATTTTATGATTTTTTTTCATACAGTGAACAGTTTATTGAGAAACAAAATAAAAAATTAGATGTAATAATTTTATAAAAAAATTCTTGTATTCTTGATGAGTTATGGTAAAATATAGGTTAGAAAAAAGGTCCTTTAAAATAATCCAGAGAGGTTATGAAGGCATAGATTCAAGATACCTATAGAAGGTCCTTTTGTGTATACAAGGGGCTTTTTTTCAAATCAGGAGGTAAAAATATGAATAAAAATAGTTTACTTAGAATTTGTGATTTAACAAAAGAAGATATTATGGATATTCTGCATGATGCTGAAGCTTTTTCTTGTTCTCAATCAGATTGGCAATTTCCTCGTCGTACGTTGATTGCTAATCTTTTTTTTGAGCCAAGTACTAGAACACATTTTTCATTTGCATCAGCTGAACTTCAATTAGGAGCAAAAGTTGAAGATTTTATGGCAAAAGGAAGTAGTGTTGAAAAAGGTGAAACATTATATGATACAGTGAAAACATTTGAAAGCATAGGATATGATGCGGTTGTTATCCGTCATAGCGAAGATGAATATTTTAATCAATTAGAAAAAATTAATATTCCTATTTTAAATGCTGGGGACGGATGTGGAAATCATCCAACACAATGCTTATTGGATTTATTGACTATTTATCAAGAATTTCATACATTTGAGGGAATTAAAGTTGCAGTAATCGGAGATGTGAAACACTCAAGAGTTGCACATAGTATTAAAGAGGCAATGGATCTTTTAGGTGGAGAAGTTTGTTTCAGCGGTCCACATGAATGGATGGATGATGAAAGTAATTATAAAGAAGTTGATGAAGCAATAGAATGGGCAGATGCTGTTATGATGCTTCGAATTCAACATGAAAGACATGGTCAATCTATGAAAATGAGTAAAGAAGAATACTTGGATAAATATGGTTTGACAAAAGAAAGACATGCAAGAATGAAAAAACATGCGATTATTATGCATCCGGCGCCAGTAAATCGTGGTGTAGAGATTGATACAGATTTAGTTGAAGCAAGTAATAGTCGAATTTTCAAACAAATGCAAAATGGTGTTTTAGTTCGTAAAGCAGTTGTGAAACGTGCATTTGGATATGAACCTTTTAAATAGGAGGTAATATATGAAACTTCTAAAAAATGGAAGATTATTTATAGATGGTACACTTCAACAAGTAGATATGTTATTTGATGAAACAGGAATAAAAAAAATAGGAAGTAATCTTATTGAAGCTGATGTTGATAGTGTTATTGATGCAAAGAAAAATGTAGTTTTGCCTGGATTAATTGATGTTCATGTACATTTACGTGAACCAGGATTTGAATATAAAGAAACGATTTCCACTGGAACAAAAGCTGCAGCTCATGGTGGATTTACAACTATTATGGCAATGCCAAATGTAAAACCTTACCCAGATAATGTAGAAACAATGAAAGGTTATTTGAAAAAAATAGAAAGTGATGCAGTCGTAAATGTGATTCCATATGCATGCATTACGAAAGGCGAATCTGGTAAACAAATTTCAAATATGAAAGAATTATCTCAACTAGGAATTCATGCCTTTTCAGATGATGGTGTTGGGGTTGCATCAGATGAAATGATGAAAAAGGCGATGCAAGCTTGTAAAGAAGTGGATGGTATTATAGTTGCTCATACAGAAGATATGAATTATCGTAGACCAAAAGCGTGTATGCATGAAGGAACTCGAAATAAGGAATTAGGATATTTAGGTATTCCGAGTGCATGTGAATATGCACAATTTAAAAGAGATTTAGAATTAGAGAAAGAAATTGGTGGACGTTATCATGTTTGTCATATGAGTGCAAAAGAAAGTGTTGAATATTTAAAAAATTATAAGCAACTTGGAGTTGATTGCAGTGGAGAGGTAACAGCACATCATTTATTATTAAATGAGATGGATGTAAAAAATACGAATCATAAAATGAACCCCCCATTACGTAGTAAAGAAGATCAACAAGCATTGATTCATGGACTACTTGATGGTACGATAGATATGATAGCAAATGATCATGCTCCACATGCAGAAGAAGAAAAGCAAAAAGAAATGGAAATAGCGCCATTTGGTATAGTTTCATTAGAAACATCGTTTCCGTTACTGTATACAAAATTTGTAAAAGAAGAAGGTATTTTTACATTAGCGCAATTAGTACATTGGATGAGCGAAGCTCCTGCAAAAAGATTTGGTATGGACAAAAAAGGAAAATTAGCTGAAGGATATGATGCAGATTTTATTATTGTAGATACAGAATCATACCATAAAGTGGATAAAAATAAATTTTATTCAAAAGGAAAAAATACGCCGTTTGATGGTGTAGATGCTTGTGGATGGATGATACAGACATATTGTGCAGGTAAATGTGTTTATAACAACGAGGAGGAATAATATGAAAAAAAGACTCTTAATTTTAGAAGATGGAAGTGTATATGAAGGTGTAGCATTCGGTGCAGATCATTTTCGTATGGGTGAATTGATTTTTCAAACAGGTATGAGTGGATATCAAGAAATTATTTCTGATTTATCATATTATGGAAAAATTGTCATGA
>JARHZK010000172.1 GCA_029258245.1 Longicatena sp.
TGCTACAAAACGTATGACAGAAATGATACTGCAAGCAAACGGAAATAATGGAGTTACAAAAATGGCTGCAGTACGCTTTGGAAATGTATTAGGATCCAATGGTTCTGTGATTCCGATTTTTAAAAGACAGATTGCAGAAGGCGGACCAGTAACAATTACAGATAAAAATATCATTCGTTATTTTATGACAATTCCTGAAGCAGCACAATTGGTATTACAAGCAGGTTTCTATGCAGATAAAGGGGAAATCTTTGTACTTGATATGGGACAACCTGTTAAAATCTTAGATTTAGCAGAAAAAATGATCCGTATGTCAGGACTAAAACCTTATAAAGATATTGACATTGTCGAAATCGGTCTACGTCCAGGAGAAAAAATGTTTGAAGAATTACGCCTTGATGGAGAAGTAACAACAAAAACAAAAAATGATTTAATTTTCAAGAATAATGTTATGTCAATCACTAAAGAAGATATAACACATCGCTTAGATTTATTAAGTGAAGTGCTGAATGGAGAATATTCAAATAAAGAAATTAAAGAAAGATTATTACATACAATTATCAGTGATAAAGATGAAATTGCATCATTGAAATAATTAGGGAGGTATTTCAAATGAAACAAGGATTTGAAAATAAAAGAACGGTTCCTTTTTCACCGCCAGATATTAGTGATATAGAAATTAATGAAGTAATCGAAGCATTAAAATCTGGATGGATTACTACGGGTCCAAAAACGAAACAATTCGAAAAAGAAATTTCTGAATTTTGTAATATCAATAATACTGTATGTTTGAATTCACAAACAGCATGTGCTGAAATGGCATTAAGAATTCTTGGAATTGGTGAAGGGGATGAAGTTATTGTTCCCGCATATACATATACTGCATCTGCTTCTGTTATTTGTCATGTAGGAGCAAAACTTGTTTTTGTTGATGTGCAAAAAGATTCTTTGGAACTAGATTATGAACAATTAGAAAATTTAATCAATGAAAATACAAAAGTAATAATTCCAGTAGATTTAGGTGGAATTCCTTGCGACTACGATAAATTATATGAAATTGTAGAACGAAAAAAAGATCTATTTAGACCAAATAATAAGATTCAAAAAGCTATGGGTAGAATTTCTATTAATGCAGATACAGCACATGCGTTTGGAGCTACATGGCATGGTAAAAAAGTAGGTAGTATAGCAGATTTTAGTAGTTTTTCATTTCATGCTGTAAAAAATTTAACAACAGCTGAAGGAGGAGCGC
>JARHZK010000177.1 GCA_029258245.1 Longicatena sp.
AAAATTGCTTTTATCAGTGATATTAAATATAATGAATTCATGACTGAATCACGTCTTAATCAGATGATAGAAACATTAACATCATCTGATCCAGATATTGTAATCTTTGGTGGAGATATCTTTTCGACTATAGAAAATAGAAAGATAGATTCAAAAATGGTAAACGAACTTACCAATATACTACAAAAAATTAAAGCTCCCTTAGGTAAGTTTGCGATTTATGGAGATGTTGATCTTAAAGATGATCAAACAAAAGAAATAGTCGATAAAATATTATTTGATTCTAATTTTGAAATTTTGTCAAATAATAAAATAAAAATACGAAATGAATCCATGTCCTCCATTACGTTAATTGGACTTGACCCATTAATAAATGGAAACTTAAATTTCAAGAATGCATTTGATAATGTAAGTGATGAGGAGTTTGTAATTATGGCTACACATTGTCCTGATTTAATTTCAAATAGTGAAATCAATACAAAATACACTAATATAATCTTAAGTGGGCACTCCTTAGGTGGACAAATACGTCTTCCTATTATAGGTCCTCTTACCAAAATTAAAGGTGCTATCAACTATTCACATGGCGATTATATTATAAATAATACACATCTTTTTGTATCGAACGGTTTAGGAACTACAAATTATGATATGCGTTTATTTGCAAGACCCGAAATTTTAATTTTACATTTGCAGAATAGTGATAAATAAATTAATACTAATAAAAGGAGGAATTTTCCTCCTTTTTATCATGCTCGTAATTGTGCATCAACATCTTTTTTAAGTGTTTCTAAAATATTATTAAAAATTTCATTAATTTCTTTATCTTTTAATGTTTTTTCATTTGATTGGAATACAATTGATAAAGCAATTGATTTATATCCTTTTTCTACATGTTCACCAGTATATATGTCAAATACTTCTACATTTTGAATTATGTTTTCTTTTCCCAATTTTCCGTTTTTACGAATACTATTAACAATATCTGCTACTTTAATATCATCTTTAACAACTAATGCTAAGTCACGTGATACTGCCGGATATTTACTGATTTCAACAAATTTGACTTTACTAGCTTTATTTTTCAACAATACTTCTAAATTCAATTCCATCCCATAAGTATCTTCAATACCGTATTCTTTTGCCATTATTGGATGAATTTCCCCAAACACTCCTAATAATTCTCTTCCTAAATATAATTCCGCACTACGGTATGGATGGAAATGTTTTATATCTAGCTTATTTTCACGAACACTAATTCTATTACCATTAAACCCTAATGCTTCTAGCATACTTTCTGCTAAGCCTTTCATCGTATAAAAATCTACATCTACACTAAATTTTTGCCAACGATTTTTTTGTAAAGATCCACTAGCTGCAATTGCAATACGTTCTTCAACATATTTTTTTCCATATACATTACTTAATTCAAATAATGCAACATCACTTTGATTTCTTGCTTGATTATAAGCAATACTTCCAAGTAGTGATGGTAACATACTATTTCTTACATATCGGCGATCTTCACTCATTGGAGAAGCCAATTCAACAATATCTTGACTACAAGGCATAATTGCATCATCAATATGTTTTTTACTTACTAATGAATAAGTAACAGCTTCATTATATCCAATATTACTTAAAATATCACGCAATCTTCTACGCATACGTTGACGTTTATCTAATGCACCTAGTGTAGCTGGCATATATGGAAGTGTGCTTGGTAATCGATCATATCCTAAAATACGTATAACTTCTTCAGCAATATCTGCTTCCATACTAATATCTGTGCGATAGCTTGGAATTACTAAATGAATATCTTCATTTATTTTTGTAGGTTCAAAATGTAATTCATTTAATACTTGTAAAACTTCTTCTTCTGAAAAATCTGTTCCTAATAATTTATTAATCTTTGTAAGATTTACATTAAATTCTACAGGAGTATAGTTATTAGTACCATATTGTGCAGTTTCTTCAATTCCTTTTGCATCTGCATATTCCATTAATAATTGTACTGCTCGATCCATTGCTTTAAATGGAGCCATTGGCTCAATTCCTTTTTGAAAACGAATACTTGCATCTGTATTTAAATTTAAGCGACGCGAAGAATTTCTAATAGATACATGATCAAAACTTGCTGCTTCAATAATAATACCTGTTGTAGTTTGTTCAATTTTAGAATCATCCCCACCCATGATACCTGCAATACCGATTGGTTTTCCTTCTGTAGTGATAACAATATCATCATCCATCAACTCGTATTCAGCACCATCTAATGCAGTATATGGACCTGCTTGATGATCTTTTACTGTAATTTCTTTTGCCGGAATTGCTTTCACATCGTAAAAATGTAAAGGTTGTCCTGTTTCTAACATTACAATATTAGAAATATCAACTACGTTATTAATAGATTTCATTCCTGAAGCAAGCAATAATTCTTTCATCCATTTTGGAGAAGGTTTAATTGTAACTTCATTAATAATTTTGCCCAAAAATAAAGGACACTTTTCTGTTTCACTTGAAACTTTTAATTGTGTGGCCGTTCCTATATTAGAACTACCTTCTTTATATGGTAAAGTAACATCTTTATGTAAGATTGCACCTGTTTCTAAAGCCATTGACCAAGCAGACATACAATCATTACGATTTGGAGTTAATCCTACATCTAAAATTGCATCATCTAATCCTAAATATCCTAATGGATCTTCATTCCCTACTGGAGCATCTTCATCTAATAACTCAATCCCATTTTTACTATCTTCACTTAAAATATGTGCATCTACTCCTAATTCAAGCAATGAGCAAAGCATTCCATTTGATTGAACGCCTCGGATAACGCCTTCCTTAATTTCACCATCCGGAAGTTTTGCTCCAACACGAGCAACAATTACTTTTTTACCGGTAGCAACATTAGGAGCACCACATACAATTTGTTCTACTTTTTCACCTAAGTCCACTTGACATACATGCAAATGATCACTATCCGGATGATCTTCACAGCTTAATACTTTACCAATTACAAGATGATTTCCACAAGACATATGAGATACGCCCTCAACTTCTAATCCTGCATCTGTAATTCGTTCTGCCATTTCCTCAATTGTAACATCAGATAAATCCATGTATTGCCCTAGCCATTTTTTACTAATGATCATATGTGTACTACCTCCTACTCAAAACGATTAAATGTCTTCAAGAAACGAAGATCATTTGTATAGAAATCACGAATATCTTTAATTCCATATTTTAACATTGCAACACGTTCAACCCCAATACCAAATGCAAATCCACTACATTCTTCTGGATCATATCCAGCCATACGTAATACATTGGGATGCACCATTCCTGCACCTAAAATTTCAATCCACCCTGTTCCTTTACATACAGAACATCCTTTACCACCGCAAACATGACAACTAACATCTACTTCAACACTAGGTTCCGTGAATTGGAAGTAACTTGGACGGAAACGAATCGTACGACTTTCTCCAAACATTTTTTGAGCCAGGAATTCCAATGTTCCTTTTAAGTCAGACAAAGTAATATCTTTAGCAACAACCAATCCTTCACATTGAATAAACTGATGTGAATGCGTTGCATCATCATCATCACGGCGATAAACTTTACCAGGACAAATTACTTTGATTGGCAATTGATGATTTTGTTGTGCATAATATTCTAATTGACGCATTTGCACAGCAGTTGTATGTGTACGTAATAATTCTTCTTCATTTATATAAAATGTGTCTTGCATATCTCTTGCAGGATGATCCTTTGGAATGTTTGCACGTTCAAAGTTGTAATAATCTTCTTCAACTTCTGGACCCTCTGCAACTTTATATCCTAATCCAATAAATAAATCTTCAATTTCTTGTTGAATTTGCATTAATGGATGTAAATTCCCTAAATTAGGTTTTTGCCCATCCAATGTAATATCGATTTTTTCACTTTTGATTTTTTCTTCCATTTCTTTTTCTTCTAAAATTTCTTTACGTTCTTCAATTACCTTTGCAAATAAAGTTTTTACTTCGTTTACTTGTTGCCCGAATGCTGGACGATCTTCTTTTGGTAAATCTTTCATTGATTTCATCAATTCTTGAATAGGTCCTTTTTTACCAAGATAAAGAACACGCAATGCTTGTAAATCAGCTAAATTTTCGCAAGTTTTGATTTTTGTTAAACCTTCTTCTTTAACACTTGTTAATTTTTCCATGATATTCATTCCCTTCTTTAATAAAAAAAGTCGTAAGATACAGGAACCCCATTGTTTAAGGGCGGTACCATCCTGTTTTATCTTACGACACACTTTCTTTCAAAAAAACACATGCTAACCGTTGTGCTGTACGGGGGATCATTACTCCCACTCCAAGGTGAATTCATAAAGTAATTATTGAGATAAACTTTCAGCAACTATTTATCCTCTCTTACAATAAATTTTCTTTATTACTTATCCTTATCAACGTATTCCTAGATATTATAAATAATTTTTTGTCAAATTACAAGTGAAAAAGTAGAAGAATCAAATCTATTCCAGCATGTATTCCAATACATAATATAATTCCTACAATCGTAGGTAACAAAAACGAAATACATGTCCATTTCCAACTTTGTGTTTCTTTCTTTATTGTTAAAATTGTCGTTGCACAAGGAAAATGTGCTATAGTAAATATTAAAGTACAAATCGCAGTAATCCACGTCCACCCATTATCTATAAATAAGCTTTTTAAAACAGTTAAATCACTTATTTCCATAATAGTAGAATTGGACATATATATCATAATCATAATCGGTACAACAATTTCATTTGCAGGAAATCCTAAAATAAAAGCTAATAAAATAACTCCATCTAATCCCATTAAACGAGCTAATGGATCAAGAAAATTCGAGACATGCATTAATAATGTTAAATTATGAAATTCAATATTTCCTAATAGCCATATCACGATTCCTGCTGGAATCGCAACACTTACAGCTCTTCCCAAAACAAATAAAGTACGATCAAAAATAGAACGAATAATAACTTTTTTTACTTCTGGTTTTCGATACGGTGGTAACTCTAATGTGAAACTTGACGGAATTCCTTTTAATATTGTATTTGATAATAATCGAGATATTCCTAATGTCAACATCACTGAAAACAAGATTATAACTGTTAAAATAATAGATGAAAATACACCATTCCATGGATTGATAAATATTCCCGAAAAAAACATTGTAACAATGCTAATCAGCATTGGAAATCTGCCATTGCATGGCATAAATGTGTTTGTTAATATCGCAATCAGTCTTTCTCTTGGACTATTCATAATCCTTGCTCCACTTACTCCTACTGCATTACATCCAAATCCCATAGCCATCGTTAAAGCTTGTTTACCACAAGTGTTTGCTTTTTGAAAAAATCCATCTAAATTAAACGCAACCCTTGGTAAATATCCAAAATCTTCTAATAATGTGAACATTGGAAAAAAGATTGCCATCGGAGGTAGCATAACTGAAATAACCCAACCAGATATTTTAATCATTCCATCTACAAAGATTCCCTCGAGAAACGAATTCACATGAAAATATGCACATTGTTCATGTAGCCACATTTCTATATGCATAAACATTCTACTTAATAGATCGCTTGGAATGTTTGCTCCTTGAATCGTGATCCAAAAAACAATTGCTAATAATATAAGCATTAAACCATATCCCCATATTTTATGAGTAACAATTCGATCTAATTTCATATCCTTATCTAAATATTTATTATCATTTATTATGAAACATTTCTCACTAATTTCATACGCTTTTTGTTGTAATGCATTCACAATAATTTCTTCAAATCGATCATATATGCCCTTTTCTTGTAACATTTGCTTTTCTTCATTTACGATATCTATTATTTCATCTATATTTAAAATATATCTATGAAACCGTTCTGTATGCACTTGTGAATCAAGTAATTTTAATGCTAAAAATCGCTTATTCATAAATGTTGTATGAATATTTTGTGTAATTCTCTGTATACTTTTTTCTAATTCTGGATATTCGACTACATTTTTTTTACTTTCTTTTTTACACGCCGTTTGCATAATTGCATCTTTTAATTCTTCAAATCCATCTCTATTTCTTGCACTAATTCCAACAACTCGTACTTGTAAAAGTGATGATAAAGCATCTAAATTAATACAAATATTTTTTTTCTTTGCCTCATCCATCATATTTACTGCTATAACAACGTGATCCGTAATTTCCATAACTTGTAAAGCTAAATTTAAATTTCTCTCTAACATTGTTGCATCACAAACAACTACACAAACATCACAATCTTCAAAACATATAAAATCTCTAGACACTTCTTCTTCACTAGAATGTGTTAATAATGAATAAATCCCAGGTAAATCAACAATATGGTGCAATTGATTACGATATGAAAAGACACCTGTAGCTAATTCTACAGTCTTACCCGGCCAATTTCCTGTATGCTGCTTCATCCCTGTCATAACATTAAAAACACTACTTTTCCCTACATTTGGATTTCCTAATAAAGCAATGGTATATCCTTGATGTCGATATAATTCATTAATTTCATCATTCGCTTTGCGTAATTTATAAAAAAGCATATCGTTCCCCCTCTATAATACTTCAATCTTTTTTTCATCATCTATTCGTATTGCAATTTTTCCACCTTTCACTAAATATACTCTCATCCCATTTGAAGGGGATTTCATAATTGGAATAATACTATTTCCTTTTATAAATCCTAAATCCATTAATCTTCTTTTCATAGGAATATTATGATGTAATGACTGTATAGTAACTTCTTGATATAATGGAATATAATTCAATTTCATAACAGCACCTCCTAATCTAAGTTATGCACCTATTCAATTTTTGTTAAAAAATAATATTTTTCAGAAAAAACACTTGCTTTATTCTAAAATATGTTGTATATTATTAGTGCATTAAATAATGCGGGTGTAGTTCAATGGTAGAAC
>JARHZK010000187.1 GCA_029258245.1 Longicatena sp.
TTTCTACATTTGTATATGGTATTACATTTCCATATGTACAACGCTTGTTATAGTGTACTTTAGAATAAATGATAAGTATTAACCCAATAATCAATAATATGTATGCCATGATAATAACTCCTTATAATTACTATATTATTTCTTTGAGATTCTGTTAAATGCAATTAAAATTTGATCATTAGAATATTTGATAGGTTGTTGCTTGATATAAGATATTACATCACCATAATGAAGCATAGAATAGTCGCTTTTTGCTTTTGAAAAATCGCTTGTTTGAGGAAAAGCTATAATTCCATCACAGGTTAGTTGTAATTGTTTTTCTTGATAATGAATATGTTTCTTTAAATTTATTTGAGGATTGGGAATTTTAAATGTTTTAGATTCTTGATTTTTTTTACGATGGATAAACCAAGAATGATCGTTTGAATTTCCATTGAAATTACCGAATGATAACATATCTCTTATAACAAATACGCCATGATTACACAATAGAGTGATGTAGGTTTGAGTAGCATTTCCATTTTTATCAACTATTGAGTTATATAAAATTTTATGAAATCCGAATTCTTGTTTTAACCAATTGCTTGTAGAGGCATTTTGTTTAAAATGATAGCGATAAAAAAATTCGAAATAATTTGAAAATAATACTGTATAAAAAGTATTTTTGTAATGTTTATAGAATCGAATTGCTTGAAATAATGAGAATACTAGAATGATGGAAATAAATCCTATAAAAATAATATCCATATCAATAAATCACTCCTTTCGTATGTTTTGTTAATACTATTTTATCATTATTAAATACTAGAATGATGAAAATACTTGTAAGTTTAATCTGGTAATTTTTTATTTATAAAAAAATGCATAGCTATAATTTATAAAAAGAATTTTCGTTATTATAATTATAGTATGCATTTTTAATTTGATAATTTTTTAAAGGATAATTACCATAATTTTTTATATAAAGAAATCATTGCATCTTCGCTAATTTCTTTTCTTGTATTAGCTGGAGAACCAGAAACAGCTGCATCATGCGCCATTTTCTCTAAGGAAGAGAAAAATTTATCTTTATCTATATTTAATTCTGCAAGTGTAGGGATATGCAGTTTAGATAATAATGAGATAAGTTCTTCAATAAAACAATCAGCTGCTTTTAAATCATTACTTTCTTGTGTCATTTCACAATAACGAGCTAATTCGGCAAATTGTTTAGTTACATCGGATTTAATATATTTCATACAGACTTTCAATAAAACAGCATTGCTTAGTCCATGTGGGAGATGGAATAAAGCTCCAATAGGACGACTCATTCCATGAACAATAGTTACAGAAGAATTGTTAAAAGCTATTCCTGCTTCTAAAGCAGCTAATGACATTTGGATACGAGCTTCTTCGTTATCTCCATGTTCATATGCAATAACTAAGTTTTTAAAAATACGTTTGACTGCACTAAGTGCAAAGGTATCGGATAATGGTTGAGATAAACGTGAAGTATAAGCTTCAATTGCATGACATAATGCATCAATTCCTGTAGCACTTGTAACGTTTTTTGGGGCAGTTTTTGTGAATTGTGGATCGATGATTGCTAAATCTGGAATTAAACTACTGCCCTTTAATAGCATTTTGACATCATTTTCTGTATCCGTGATAATCGTAAATTGAGTGGCTTCAGAACCTGTACCAGCCGTTGTTGGAATGGCTACTTTTTTTGGCAAAGCGTATTCCACAGATTTTCCCATATAAGTATTCAATTTTCGTTGAGGATTGATACTCATCATTGCGATTGCTTTCATTGAATCAATAGGGGAACCACCACCTAGTGCAATGAAGAAATCACAGTTTTCTTTTTGATATTGTGCTAATCCATTTATAATCATGGTATCCGTCGGTTCACTATTGACTTCTGAATAAATTGAATATGCAATATTTTGACTTTCTAGAACTTGTAAAACTTTATCAAGATTTCCAAGTTGAATCATAATATTATCTGTAATAATGAAAGCTTTTGTTCCTAACTTAGCAAGTGTTTTTGCCGAACTATCCAATGCATTTGATCCACAAATAATTTTTGATGGTGTTAAAAATGTTGTTGCCATATAAATATATCTCCCTTTATAAAATCATGTAACTACGAATTAGTTTAACTAAATCATCATAACCATTTAAGAATTGATTCATGGTAGCAAGGAATGCTCCGTAATGTTCAAATTCTTCCATAGAAAGACCATCTTCAAAATAAGCTTTTTTGAATTCATCTAATTTTAATAGTTCGTTTAATAGATTTTGATTAACAGGTTTATCAATATTATTTTTGATTTCTACATCACTTGCATTGTACTTTTCTTGCCAATCTTTTGTGATAGTCAAAATAATATCTCCACCAATGAATTCTTCCCAATGATGTTGATTTCGGAAAGCTGCAACTAATAATTTAGTACGATATCCGCGCTCTTTATATAGGCGATAAGCATTTTTTACTACAGCTACACCAGCCATATCTAAAGCTTCTGAACAAATTAGAATATCATGTTTTTTTACCCATGATTTAAGATAATCATCTATTCTTCCAGCCATAATCGTACATACAGGATGCATTTGATCAATTGGTAATCCTTCTGCTTTTCTTCTTTCTAAACCACGTTCCACTGCTTCTGCAACTGCGATTGCTTGTGCACATGTAAAGGAGACTGTTGCATTTATGCTTATACCTCGATATGTTAATTCTTCAAATGCTTCAACACCAGCTTTTGAAGTAGGGGCTTTAATTTGAGAATTTTTAACAGTACTAGCCAATTCAGATGCTTGTTTAACCATTCTGTCTTTTGAACGATAGTATTTTGCATTTGTTTGAAATGAGATTCTACCTTTTTGTCCATTACTTTTTTCAAAAATAGGTAATAATAACTTACTAGCCTTTGTTCCTAATGCTTTAATCATATCCCAAGCAACTTCATCTTCAGTATAAGATGGATTATTTTTTAGAATCGAAATAAGAGTATTTTCCCATTCTAATAATTCTTTTTTTAATACATTGCCAACAATAACTGGATTTGTTGTTGCTCCACAAGCTCCATTATCGATAGCATATTGTAATTCCGTACAACTACAAGAATCATTCCATACCTCTGTTTGAGGAAATTTTGTAACAGTTTCTAATAATTTATTCATTTTTTTTCTAATATGATAATTGAATATCATAATCCTTTCTAGTCATCTATATCAAATTTAACAATCCAATATATTAAGGAAATTGAGATGACTTATCAATTTTCCTTTTATGAAAAGAAGATAGAATCTCTTTTCTTTATTTCAATAAATCGAAGATTATTTTTCCAATGGATAACTTCATGTAGAGCTACTTTTTTTGCTTGTATCCCAATATTTATTTAGCTATAATGGAAATATAAGGTTAGGGGGATTGAATAATGAAATATGAGCGATTACAAGAAATGGAAGCCTATATTCGCAAAAAACATTCAGTAACAAATGAGGAACTAATGAAACACTTTCATATCTCGGTTCAAACATTAAGAAGAGATTTAAAGGAATTAGAAAATCATAATATTATTACGAAAGTTTATGGAGGTGTGATTGCTTCCCAACAAAAAATTACTCCAGCATCGTTACCAGTTTTATCCGATCGTTTAAGAATAAATAAACAAGCAAAAGATCGAATTGGTTTTTTAGCATCTCAATTAGTAAAAGATGGTGATGTAATTTTTGTTGATTCCGGATCAACGGCATATACCATTATTCCATATTTACAACAAAATAAAGTCACTGTAATATCTCATAGTATTCATGTGATGAATGCACTGCAACAATCAGAAAATGTTACAGGAATCTGTCTTGGTGGAAAACTAAATAAAGATACGCAGTCTTTTTATTCTGATACCTCTTTATATCCGTATTATTATAATAAGGCATTTATTTCTACAGTAGGTCTTTCTTTGACAAAAGGATTAACAAATACAGACTTCAATGAAGGGGTTATAAAACACCATGTAATTAAAAACTCTGAAGAAGTTTGGATTGTTGCAGACCATACGAAATTTGGAAATGTTGCATTTCATAAATTTTCGGATTTAAAAAGAATAACAGGAGTTATTACAGATGCGAAGCTAGAGGAACAATATCAACTATATTTAAATAATTTAAATGTTAAGATAATCTATTAAATCCGTGGAAACGGATTTTTTTGTTCCTCTTTGCAAATTTATAATAGTTCTGATGGAGATACTTGTCAATATTATTGTGATAACATTATGAGTAACTTGATAATATTTAGAATTATTGTTTTTAGTGTATAGAAGCGCTTAAATAATTGAATTTTTAGGACTATTTTAGCATTTTTTGAAAGAAAAAAATAATAAATAAAACAAAAATTACCGGATTTATATTACAGATATTCTTTTAATATGGTAATGTTATTGTGATATTTTAGTAATAGAAAAAGGCGGTGAAGAAATGAATGATCAGAAGTCTAATTACTATGTTCAACTGATTTTGAAAATTTTATTGAATAACGAAATTATCACTACGGTTCAGTTAGCAGATGAAATTGGGCTATCCGAAAAAACAATCCGTACTAAGATTGAGGATATAAATTATATATTGGAAGAGAAAGACTTAGGAATAATTTGTAAAAAACCTCGTGTTGGTATGTGGTTGGAGGCCAATGAGCAGCAACGTATTAAGTTAAATTCTTTAGTGAATAACTCTAGCAATGTAGATATTTTAAAAAGTGATCAAATGCGAATGGGAGCAGCACTGAAATTAATTTTAAAGAATTCAAGAAATAGTATTATAACGACAAAACAATTAGCTACACAATTGTATTTAAGTGTTCCTACAGCTTTGAAAGTTATTAATGAGTGTCGTGATTGGTTGAAGATATTTAGTATTGAATTAAATATTGTACGAAATAAAGGTTTAGAACTATCTTGTACCGAAGTATCTTATCGTATTGCATTAAAACATTTTATTTTGCAATTTGAGGTAGATACGAGTCTTGATGAGACTATATTGTATTTTATGCCGGGTTTAAATTTAAAATCTATCCGTAAAGAAATTATTGAAGCAGAGCGGGAATGGAGCTTTGAATTTGCTGAAGAATCGTTTAACGAAATGTTAATATATGTGTCACTAGCAATTTATCAAAATCAACAAAACTATAGAAAAAAATTATCTATTTCAAATGAAGAATTAGAAATGTTACAACGTTATAATGAATATAGTTTTGCAGATACAATATTTAAAAAATTAGAAATCTATTTTCAAATGGTGTTACCTGTTGAAGAAAAGGCGTTTTTATCAATTCAAATTTTATGTTCGAAAAGTATTGATTCTGAATTTAAATCGGATAGTGGAAAAATGTTGAGAGAATATGATAAAAAACTACAATATTTTGTTCATAAAATTATATCTGTAGTGAGTGATGTCTTAAATGTTGATTTAACTAAAGATGAAACATTGTATCGAGGATTACTCATTCATATGAGACCAACACTATTTCGATTACGCTATGAAAGAAGTCATGAAAATGGAATGACAAATTATATAAAGGCAGAATATAAAACTACATTTCGTGTAGCATGGCTTATTTCTGTATTATTTGAAGAATATTTTGATTTAACAGTGAATGAAGATGAATTAGGTTATATCGTATTATACATTCAATCTGCGTTAGAAAGAAATGAAAATCCTATACCTACAATTTTAGTAAGTACGGCAGGAATGGGAATTAATCAAATGCTTTGTGATAAAATCAAAAAACACTTTTCTATGATACATCATATACATGTTGTTAGTTTTCATGAATTTAAGAGCGAAATGATAAAAGATACAAAATTAATTTTAACAACAAAACCATTACCTGTGAAAAATTCTAACATTTTAGAAATTGATGATTTTTTATCAGAAACTTCGATCCAAAAAATTGCTCATTGGTTTCAAAAAGGAATGTTGAATCAATTGAATAATGCTCAATTTGGAGCAGATTGTCATCAATTATTTGAACCAGATTTAATATTTACGCATTTAAAAATAAAGGATAAAGAAAAATTAATTAAATTTTTATGTAAAAAATTAGTATCAAAGGGATATGTTACAACAAAATATGGAAAGAGTGTATTAAATAGAGAAAAACTGACACCTACTTCTATAGGAAATGGTGTTGCGATACCTCATGGAGATCAAAATGAAATTAATGAAGCAAGAGTAGTTATTGCAACATTAGAGGAACCGATACTTTGGGATACGGAATACGTGGATGTTATTTTTTTGTTAGTAGTTAAAATGACAAATGAATATGAAACAAAAAGGACACAAGAATTTTATAAACAATATATTCGATTGGTGGAGACGGATGATAAGGTAAATATTTTAAGAAATTTTGATACAAGCATAGATTTTTATAAATATTTAATTAAATAGAGAGGACGATTATATATGGAATTAAAAGATATTTTAAATGAAGAAATTATTGATTTAAATTTGAAAGGAACTACAAAAGATGAAATCTTACATGAATTAAGTCAAAGATTATTTGATGCTGGATATATTAGCGATATGGAACAATTTGTAAAAGATATTTATGTTCGTGAAGCTGAGGGAATTACAGGTATGGGAAATCATATTGCAATTCCTCATGGAAAGAGTAGTGTTGTAAAAAAAATTGGAATTGCCATTGGAAGATGTGAAAATGAAATTGAATGGGAGAGTTATGATGAACAACCAATTAATTTAGTATTTCTATTTTGTGTTAGTGATGATGCAAATTTTGCTTCCAATCATATGAAATTATTAGCGGAATTAGCAGGGAAATTAGGAAATGATAAAAGAGTAGAGCAATTAAAAATAGCAGCTACGAAAAAAGATATAATTGATTTATTTATCAACTAAT
>JARHZK010000232.1 GCA_029258245.1 Longicatena sp.
TGACGAATTCCAATGGTAAATATTATCACAACAATTACACCACAAATTAATACATGTTGTAATAACTCTAAAATTGTATCGATTTGTTCTAATTTTCTTCTACTCATTTTTATCACCTAATCTAACATACGCGCATTTTTAATTGGGAACAAAACAAAAATATCTTTAGCACGTATTTGCTTGCGATTAAAAACTCCTAATTCTCTTGAGTCTTTAGAATGCACACGATTATCACCTAATAGCCAATACTCATTTTCTCCTAAAGTTATTTCATCAAAGTCTTCAGTAAAATAATTCATGGTTTCTCTTATCGATTCCGCCCAATCATTTTCTAAATATGGTTCATATAATGGTTCTCCATTAATAAAAATAGTATCATTTTTACAGGAAACTGTTTCTCCAGGTAAACCAATAACACGTTTAACAATCATTTTTTTTAAAATTTTATCTTCATAGGCAATAACAATATCTCCACGATCAATTTCTTGAAATTTTCCTCCAAATGCATTACTAATTGCAAACTCTCCTGAACTTACCGTTGGAAACATACTTAGACCACTAACCCGTATTGGGCGTACAAAATAATTTAAAACAACGTAAGCAATTCCTAAACATATAAAAAATATCTTTAACAAAGAAAGAAGATTACTTACAATTACTCCGCTAAGAGTTTCATCTTTTTCCTGTTTGTGTTTTGCATCTACAGGTCTACTCATGTTTTATTCCTCCAGCCAAATAAAAAAATCGGGATAACCCCGACTTTTTATTTACGAATTTCTTTAATACGAGCAGCTTTTCCTGAACGCCCACGTAAATAGAATAATTTATTTCTTCTAACTTTACCATGACGTACAACTTCGATTTTATCAATAATTGGAGAATGGATTGGGAATGTTCTTTCAACACCGATTTGGTTAGAAATTTTACGAACTGTAAATGTTTCAGAAATTCCTCCACCTTGTCTAGCGATAACTAAACCTTCGAATACCTGGATACGAGATTTGTCACCTTCTTTAATCTTAACGTGTACACGTACTGTGCATCCTGATTTAAAGAATGGAACATCTTTCTTCAATTGTGATTTTGTTACTTCGTTAACTAATTGTAAATTCATAATCTAATACTCCTTTTCTTCATATATAACGTTGGGCTCATAAATTCTATTTTCATCCAGCGGAACCTCGTCTGCCGCTTAAGGCTGACTCATTATAACACAACATCACTATGCTTGTAAATAGGAAACAGATTTTTTACATTCAGAATTAATCTCTATATTTAGAAAGGTCGGGTCTACCTTTTCTAATATAATAGCATTTTTTACTAATATATAAAAGTATGTAAAACAATTTTTATATATTATTTTCTTCTTTTATTTCTTTTAATAAGCATAATTCTTCTTCTGTAAATTCTCTATCTTTTAACAAATCCGGTCTTCTTTCTAATGTTTTTTTTAATGATTGCTTTAAACGCCATCGTTTAATATTGGCATGATGCCCACTTAACAATACATCTGGTACCCTCATTCCATCAAATTCAACTGGTCTTGTATATTGAGGATATTCCAATAATCCATTTTCAAACGAATCATCTTCATGACTTTCTTCAAGAATAACTCCATTCAAAAGTCGAATAATTGCATCACTTATCACAAGTGCTGCAGGTTCTCCACCAGTTAATACAAAATCTCCTAAGGAGATTTCTAAGTCAACATAAGATCTAATTCGCTCATCAAATCCTTCATAGTGTCCACATAAAATGATTAAATGTTTTATATTTCTAGCAAATTCTCTTGCTTTTTGCTGCGTGAACTTTTCTCCTTGTGGCGACATCATAATAACGAATGAATCTTCATTTCTTATATCTTTTAAACAATCAATAATTGGTTGAGGAGACAATACCATTCCTTGACCACCACCACATGGTGTATCATCCACATGATTGTGTTTATCTTTTGTATATGGACGAAAATCCACTGTTTCAAATTCTACTTGATTACGCTCCAATGCTCTTTTAATAATAGATGTTGTTTTAAAGCTATCAAAAAACTCAGGAAATAATGTCATTACTGTTATTTTCATAATAAACCTTCCATTAATTTAATTATAATTTTCTTATTTTCTTTATCAAAGTTTTTGATAAATGCATCTACATAAGGAACTAAAAACTCACGCTCACCATTTTTTACACGTAGGCATGCATTTGCATTTGTTTCCACAACTTCAACAACATTTCCCAAATACTCATTATTTGTATCACAGACTTTACAATTCTTCAATTCAAAGAAATATGCTTCATCATCTTCTAATTCATGTAAATCTGCTTTCGAAATAGTAATAGAACTTCCTTTCCAACATTCGACCAAATTAATATTATCAAAATTTTCAAATTTCACAATCAATAATTGTTTTACCCATTTTGCATATTGAATTTCTACAGGTATCGATTGATTTTGATATTGTATATATACTGTTTTTCCTTTTGAAAATCTAATATCTGCAAAATCTGTAGTAGGTTTAATTTTAACCTCCCCACGCAAACCATGGGTATTAACTAAAATACCAATTTTAATTTTATCCATAAAACTACTCCTTATTTTAAAAAAGGATGCATTCGCATCCTAATAAGCTTCAAATTTAATTGTAACTTTTTTTTCTTCTTGTCTTGATGCAATAGACATCATTTGACGAATTGAAGAAGCCATGCATCCGCGACGTCCAATCAATCTTGCGACATCTTCACTATTTGCGTACACATATAATAAAATCTCATTTTCATCAAGAGAATCCATCAATTTCACAGAAATACTTGCTTGATCATCTACCATAGGTGTAACCAAATCAAGTAGCACTTTTTCGTAATCAATCATAATTATTTAGCGTTTTTTTCTTCGTGTAAACGTTTCATAACGCCTTGTTTTGATAAAATATTACGAACTGTATCAGTTGGTTGAGCTCCGTTATTTAACCATTTAATTGCTAATTCTTCGTTCAATGTTACAGATGCAGGATCAGTTGTTGGATTGTATGTACCTACTGTTTCAATGATACGTCCATCTCTTGGATAACGAGAATCCGCAGCAACTATTCTGTAAAAAGGTTTTCTTTTAGAACCCATTCTTTTTAATCTTAATTTAACCATTGTAATATCCTCCTATTAATTTCAATGCTTCATTAGTATATCATATTTTTTGTTGGTGTCAAGTATTTTTACTTTACATCACAAATTATTTTAAAATCTTCTTCCTCTTTTAGTAGCGCGCATAGCTCTATTCATTGCTCTCATATTTTTCATGCCACCCATAGCTCCCATATTTGGCATTTTTCCATTTTTGGACATTGCCATAACCTGTTTCATCATTTTTTTCATTTTTTCAAATTCAGATAAGCAACGATTAACATCTGCAACTGTTGTTCCACTTCCTTTGGCAATCCTATTTTTTCTACCTGCACGAATGATTTCTGGTTTATCTCGTTCTTCGGGAGTCATACTTTGAATTATTGCTTTACTTTTCTTTAATTTATTATCTGCTTTTGCTTCATCAATTTGTCCTGCCATTTGTCCCATGCCAGGTAACATTTTCATCATTCCGCCTAAAGAACCCATTTTTTCAATTTGTTCATATTGGACTAACATATCAGAAAGTGTAAATTCTCCACTCATCATACGATTAGCAGATTTAGCACTTGCTTCCATATCCATTTTTTCCTCTGCTTTTTCAATAAGCGATAATATATCACCCATTCCTAGAATTCGATCTGCCATACGATCTGGATGGAATACATCTAAATCTTCAATTTTTTCTCCTAAACCAACAAATTTAACCGGTACATTAGTAATACTTCTTACAGATAAAATTCCACCACCGCGTGAATCCCCATCTAATTTTGTTAAAACTAAACCTGTAACAGATAAAGATTCATGGAAACTACTTGCTACATTTACAATATCCTGCCCTGTCATAGCATCAACTGTTAATAATATATCATTTGGCTGAATATATGATTTAATATCCGCTAATTCTTGCATTAATTCTTCATCAATATGTAATCGACCTGCAGTATCGAATAAAACTGTATCATATCCTTTTTCTTCTGCATAACGCATTGCACATTTTGCTGTCTCTAATGCATTTGTTTCCACTCCAAGTGAAAACACCTCTACACCTATTGTTTCCCCTAATGTCGTTAATTGTTCAATAGCTGCTGGACGAATAACATCACATGCAACCAACAAAGGATTACG
>JARHZK010000002.1 GCA_029258245.1 Longicatena sp.
AGACCAAGTGAACATGCGACATTAACAGCAAGAATGATTGATCGTCCTATTCGACCATTGTTTGCTGAAGGATTCCGTAATGAAGTACAAGTAGTGAATACTGTTTTAGCTGTAAATCAGGAATGTACTCCTGAAATGACGGCAATGTTTGGTGCTTCACTTGCTTTATGCATTTCAGATATCCCATTTAATGGACCAATTGCAGGAGTAAATGTTGGCCGTATCGATGGAGAATATGTAATTAATCCTACACCAGAACAAATGGAATATAGTGATATACAATTGACTGTTGCAGGAACAAAATATGCTGTAAATATGGTAGAAGCTGGCGCAAAAGAAGTAGATGAAGAGGCCATGCTTGGAGCAATTATGTTTGGGCATGAATATATTAAAAAATTAGTTGAATTCCAAGAAGAAATTGTGGAAGCAGTAGGAAAACAAAAAATGGAAGTTACTCTTTATACAGTAGATGAAACTATTGCTAAAGAAGTACGTGAAAAATTCGAAGCAGATATTCGCGCTGCTGTATCAATTGAAAAGAAATTAGAACGTTATGGAAAAATTGATGAATTAACAGAAGAAGCGGTTAATGAATTTGCAGGAAAAGAATATTCTAGTGAAGTAGAAAAAGAAAAAGCTTTAAAGCAAGTTAAAGAAATTTGTCATGGAATTGAAGCTAACGAAGTGCGCCGTTTAATTATTGAAGATAAAGTACGTCCTGATGGAAGAAAGATTGATGAAATTCGTCCATTAGATTCACAAGTGGATGTTATTCCTAGAGTACATGGTAGTGCGTTGTTTACACGTGGTGAAACACAAGTATTATCAGTTACTACATTAGGTGCTATGAATGATAATCAAATCATTGATGATGTAACAGAGGTTGATTCAAAACGTTTCTTACATCATTATAATTTCCCACCATATTCTGTAGGTGAAACAGGAAGAATGGGAAATCCTGGGCGTCGTGAAATTGGACATGGTGCATTAGGAGAACGTGCATTATCACAAGTGTTACCAAGTGAAGAAGAATTCCCATATACAATTCGTACAGTTGCGGAAGTATTAGAATCTAATGGATCAAGTTCTCAAGCATCTATTTGTGCTGGAACAATGTCTTTAATGGCTGCAGGTGTTCCAATTAAAGCTCCAGTTGCAGGGATTGCGATGGGATTAATTATGAATGAAGAAACTGGACAATATACAGTGTTAACGGATATTCAAGGTATGGAAGACCATTTTGGAGATATGGATTTCAAAGTTGCAGGTACAAAAGAAGGTATTACTGCTTTACAAATGGATATTAAAGTTGCTGGTATTACAAAAGAAGTATTACGCGAAGCACTTGCTCAAGCACATGGAGCAAGAGAACAAATACTTGAAAATA
>JARHZK010000012.1 GCA_029258245.1 Longicatena sp.
TTTAATGGTAAAAAGGAGATCTTATATGAAAAAAATTTTCAGTATTATGTTAAGCTTTTTGTTATTATGCGGAATGGCTGGCTGCGCAAATAAAAATAAACCTAGTCAAGAAAACAATACAGATAAAACTAGCCAGGAAAACACTACGGATAAAAATGAATCTTCTGATAACGTAGCTTCTAATAATGGATCTAGTAATAAAGGCGATAATAAAGATGATGCAAAATATGCAAGTTCCGAAGCATTATTTAAGGATTTTTATGTACAAATGGATGGTAAAAAACTCCCTTTACCTTTTGCTTTTAGCGAAATCGAATATTCTGTTCCTCCAATCGATGAATTAATAAAAAAACCTGCACTTAATACCATAAGATATAGTGATAGCATCAGTTATTTTTGGAATACAAAAAATGGAAACGGTAATACTATAATACTTTCTGTTTTTAATCCAGATAGTTCGAAAAAAATAACTTTAGAAGAATCAATGATATATGCAATTCAAATTGGAGAAAATCTTAATGGAACAATTGATTTTGCTTTCCCAAAAAATATAACATTTGATAGTACACATGAAGATATTATAAAAGCATACGGACGTCCTGTAACAATGAATACATTTTCCGATGGAAAAATAGAGATGGTTTATCGAACAAAAAATGGGTTATATGAACTAACACTTTATTTTGATCATGGTACAAATTTAACTGAATTTTATGTAAAATATGATTATGCGCAGATGAATAAAAAATAAGTATATCTTATTCTAAAAAGATAGGATAATAAAATGGACGATATATTTATCATCTCTGACCGTTAACAAAGTTGCTTGTTGAGCAGACTTTGTCATTCGGTCTTTTTTTATCCCAACTTGGACATAAAAAAAGATGATTTCGAGGTATTTTTAACCTAAAATCACCTGTAATTTACTAGCTTTCCATCACTTTTTCTAAATTAATTTTATTTGTTTTCAAAATAAGATAGTTTGTCAACAAGCTTAGACAATATATTTATCGTCTATTTTTTATTAGGATAGTAATAAATTATAAATGTAATCTATCTTTAACACTTATATAATAAAATATTTAATAATTGATGATTCGCAACAGCATATCATGGATAATGTATCATTACCTAACAGCTCAATTATGCTATTTTGATGCATGTTATTAATTATTTTCCATATTCAAGCATGTACTTTAAAGACCGTGTAGCACTCACCATTATAAAATAGTGAAGTTAGGATTATAAAAATTTACAATGATTCCTTACAATTCAATAATTCATTGACTCTTTTAACAGGAAATTTATCTTCCAAATCTACCACTTCAAATAGGTTCCAAGGTAATTGTTTTTCACCAATTAATGAAAGATATTCATCGATCGCCCTTCGATCAATCATAATTTTACCGTGTCCATCCCAATGTCGATTACTCTCTCGCTTTTTACACCCTGAGATCCAATACTCATCACCATTTTCAATATCTATATAGTTTGAATAATTTCCTATATATTTCTGAAAAGCATGGTCATTGAAATAAATTGTTTTTTTGCTTTTGGACGTTTTTACATATCCAATCCATGCAGGACCGTTATCGGAATATCCAGTTTTTAGTTCTATATACATCAAATTACGTATCATTTACATCATCCCCAAATCATTATTTAATTTCACAAATAATATCCTATCTAGTATCGATAAAAAAACTTAAATAGTTGTAATTTTTATTTCCTTTCATGCTACAATTTGATTCCATTTGAGCCAACCAAAAGGTGCATTAACCTCTAATACATTTTTTTCATCTTATTCCCACTCTTCAGGAACGCCATCAAACTCTGCAATGAATTTAGTATAGATTTTCTTGATTTCTACTTTTAATTCTTGCTTACTAATACATATTCACATAAATTACCTCTCTTTAATATTTATATTGATATTTTATATTTTCCTAATCAATGATTTCGCGTAGTATAACATTTATTTATTACAAATTCTATAAAGGTTATATATCTTCAATAGATATATAATAACCTTTGTCAATGCTTTTATTACAGCTATAGTTTGAAAATCTGATAGTAACTTAGCTAAAATTTCAAATTCTGTTGATTCTTTCATTTTTTATTCTTAAGAATTTCCCTAATGCAAATCACAAAACAAGGTTTTAGTGCTTTGTTTTGGAATCTACTAACAAAGAATTATTCGTGATTTCTCGAATAATTCCTTTAATCTGTCTGTTAAATAAATAGACTAAGAACTCTTTACCGAACAATTTTGTTACAGAATAAGGATTCAAGATGAAATAATTACTACAGTAATAATAATGTATCCAAGATTCGCTATAAATTTTGCAATTATATTTAATTTACTTATAGATAATACTTTCCAACTAAAGTAACTATTATTATTCCAAAAATAAATATACCTAGTATTAAGAAATACTTCGCAGATTTCTTGTCACCTCTACTATTATATTCTTTAGCAGTGATTACATTAAGTAATCCAAGACAAGTAAACATGATAGGTTGTGATATATCATATTCTAATACCCCCATTAAACCTAGAACAGCAAATAAGATTGTTAATACAGTAAAAATTATTTTTAATACTTTCATTTAAAACACCTCCAATTTATAATATTGAATTCTAGATATTATCTCATTTTACTTTTGAATGAATTCCTATTTTACTTGTACTTGATATAGGAATAATAATCTTTTAATCATAGATAAAATTTTAAATTGTCTTTGATTATTCTTTTTGTTACCTTGCTAAAACTTTTCAATATTGTAACATATAGATTTTCCAAAAACAATAAAGATTATATATCAATTTACTAACATATAAGCTTCATCCATATTATAATTTTCTTGTTAAAAAGATTATAATAGTCGAATTATTTTCAATCGTTCAGTCTGTTAATATCTTATCTATATTCCGTTACTATCCAAAATAAGATAAATACAACCATGTCTTGATTAGCAAATTCGCTGACATTAGCAGGAACAAGCATTTTGTTTGCAGTTCTCTTGTTAATTTACTGTTATCTAGTCTGTTTATATTTAAAATGAAAAACCTTTTACAACATTATTTTTTTCCATTTTCTAATCTTAGTGCGGAATGTTCCAAAAGGAGCAACAGTATTAACATGTATAAATTTATAAACTTCCCAAACAGCTGATTTAGTAGCACCATCTGCCCAT
>JARHZK010000091.1 GCA_029258245.1 Longicatena sp.
ACCGGAGTTTTGCCTCTGCCTTCCTCCAGATTCCACCTCACGATGGACACCCTTGGCTTTGGCTAGTGGTTAGCGGTTGCGATGTTCGCCCCCACAGTGGACTTTCACCACCTAGATGTATGCCATGCTTGGCGTACTAAAAAGAGAGCATTCAGTTGAATGATTTAAGTCATTCGAATAAATCTCTCTTTTTTTATTTATATATTGGATTAATCTTATCAATATTTAGATTTTTCAGTATAATATGAGTTTCAATACAGAATATTTTTCCATTTGTGCCTTTTATAACTAATACTATTCGACTTTTATAGTGCAATTATATTTTTATTTCTCTAAGTTATTTGTCATTTGTGAATATTGCAGAACAATAATTACCTTCTGTCAATTTATGTTCAGTGCTTTTAATAAGCTTCATACCATCATTAATACTATATACATTTAAAATATATTCTGAACTTAATACAAATAATTTGTTTTTCGAGGCTTTAATATTCAAGATTGGAATCCCTAAATCATAGATTGTTTGTTCTCCTGTTTTAGTATCAAGTTCTATCAATTTAGTGCCATCAGATAGAACGACATTAGTGCAAGATATTAATAATTTATCCTCAGTTAAGCATTGGATATCATCAGGATAATTACATTCTAGAACTACTTTCGATAATGATAAATCATTTAAGTCTAATACACCCAATACATTAGTCGCTTTATCGTTTTTATCGTATGCATTAGAAAAATATAATATATTATTATTTAAACAATATTTAGTTTGATTAATTCCTAATTCTGTTATATCAATGGATTTTTTTAATTCCAATCTATCTATATCATAGATGTTTATTTTAGAATATATATTTTCATAACCTACAGAAGTCAAAAACACAATAACATATTGATCTGAAACCGCCACTAAGCTTAAATATTCGCTTTTAAATGCAAGCTCTTTTTCTGATTTATCTTCATATTTAATTCTAGTTAAATATGAAACAGCATTCAAATTACTTCCTGCAAATAAATAATCTTCATTAGTCGCAGTACATATAATATTATTTCTATTCACATCATATTCATTGTTTTCTCCATCTGTTAAATTTAAACTAATTACTTTTTTTTCATCATGTTTGCCTTGTAATCCTCTAGGAACTAAATAAACTTGATCATCATGATATATTGGATTATAGAAATTTGTTCCTAATTCAGCATAATCTAAGAAATTTGAATTAATTTTTTTAAGATTATCATCATAGTAGGTTATGAGACTTTTTTCATCATTCGAGGTAGTTTCAATAACAGCAATGCTATAATCGCTTAATTTATCATTTGTACTACACCCAATTAAAAATAATCCTATTAAAATAAAACTTATAAAATTTATAACTCTTTCCATGATCGTTCTCCCTTCGTAAAAGGAGTGGGAATTACATTCCACTTCCTTAAATTATAAACTTTACTTTTTTCGATAAATTAAAGAAGTTTTTGATGTGTTTACAAGTTCCATAGGATGAATAGCTTTCATAGCAGTTCCAACATTAAAATCAGAAGTATCCAAATCAATATTATATAAATCTAAATATCCTGCTCTTATTAGATGAGAACAATAAAATTTATCCCTATAATCCATTCTATAAAAATTCCAATTATATGGTTTATTCACTTGATTCCAACACCAATTAGCTACTCTCGAATCTTGAGTATTAGTTGTTGCTTTAACAGTTACTGCATAAGCTTGACTTTTTGATTTATTCCAATTATTTGGTCCTATTTCAACACCACCTGTATTAGATTCAACAACTGATGTTCCTGTATAAATAATTGCGGCATGACCTGTTTCGATAACTCCTTTATAGGCATCATCAGTTAGCAAAATTACACCCTTACGTGTTGGATAAAATCCATATGATGCTCTTGTAGTAGGAGCCTTAGTATCAATTGTAATCTCTTTTTGATTTGCCTCTTCTACCAATTTTTCAACTTCACTTGCTGGAAAAACCTTATTGGGATCAGTTTCATTAATATCAGCATCTTGAGCATTAACCAACATTACATTTCCAAACACCATACACATTAACAAAAATAAACATATTTTTGACTTTACTTTTTTCATTACATATTCCTCACTTTCCTATAAAATAAAACTTAAATTATTTTTAATTCAGATACGCAAAGAATATTAGTTTAGTATACTAATTAACCTAATAAAATGAAAATTTCTAATCTAATAATTAATTCAAATATACACTCCTCACATATCTGAATGTACGATTATCAATTTCAACACTGTACAATTTTTCATACCCTTATCCTCTCTTTACATTTTTATTATAACATTTTATTTTTAGAAATTATATAACAAAAAATATATATTCAAAAAGAGTTGTAAAGTCTTTTTCCGTCAATTCGATAAGTTACTTTACAGCTCGTTTTAAAAGATAGTTTAACACTTATTGTGTTGTGGACGATCTTTAACATTTACTGTGTTTATAAATTTCTTTAAACATATGTGTTTCTTCTTTAACGTTTATTGTGTCAGTCTTTAAACATGCTGTGTTTTCTAAGATTTCTCTTATTTTTTAGTTTATAAAAATATCCCTCTTTCATATAAAATGAATTTGTCACAAAACACATATATGAAGGAGGGATTTTTATGTCCATTAAAAATTTTATCACAACTATGCTTAATGTCAATCCAGTGGATATTGAAAGCATTTCTACTGTCGTTCAGTCCGATAATACTGTAAAAGTAATGATTCGTTTAAAATCCGATCCCGCAATCAAATGTCCTTTTTGTAAGCAGCCTGTTATTAAAAATGGTTTCATATCTAGAACATTGACACACTCAACGCTTGTAAATCGTAAATGTATTATTGTATATGATAGACGGAGATATCTTTGTAAATCTTGCGGCTTATCTTTCTGCGAGGATAATCCATTCATCAACACAAGGGAATCAGTTACATTGGAAACCAAAATTAATGTCCTAAAAGATCTAAAGAAAGTTGCCAACACCT
>JARHZK010000093.1 GCA_029258245.1 Longicatena sp.
CACCACTGGACCACTTATTTCCTTAACGCTCGTATATAATACCACTTATTTTCATAAGTGTCAACTATTTTTTTAATTTTTTTTAACTGTTTTTTATTAATTTAATTACTAACATATCTTTATACCAAAAGAATAAAAATTCATTAAATTATTCAGGTACAATTATTTTATAAAAAAGGAGTGTTTCCACTCCTATAATGCTAAACTTACTTTTATAGCTTTATTAATTTTTTCGATTGTTTTATGATCCAATGTACATATCCATTGATTTAATCGCTGTTTATCAATGGTTCTTAATTGTTCGCATAAAATCATTGATACATAACTTAATGAAAGATCACTAAAGACTACATGTGTTGGAATCGGTGGCTTCGACATTTTTTTTGAAATAGGTGCTACAATTACTGTCTTTGAATATCTGTTTCCCTTATCATTTTGAACCACTACAACAGGCCGAACTCCACCTTGCTCACTTCCAACAACTGGTGATAAGTCTGCGTAATACACATCTCCTCTTTTTATCATTATTTCATCACAGCCACCTGCATACTATGAATCACCATCATCATCTCTTCTAGAGATAATTCATCAGAAAAAACAGAAAATTCAACATTCTCCTCAAGAACGCTTACATGATTACCATCATAAAACCCTATTACATCTAATGTGTCAATCATCTCTCCTGGCATTATAACTGTTTGCGTTTCCTTGGCGCTTTGCTTTTTTGTTTCTACAATAGTAAAATTCTTATTTCCACTATACTCTAAGATATGCTTTGTTTCTCCTTTTGATTCTACTTTATTTACACTTTGCAGTTCTGATGAAAAAACTTGCATAGGATATAATGGTAAATCTTCTTCCTGTATTCTAGTTTTACTCACTTTTTTTTCTAATTCTGTAGGTACTTTAAAATAGTCTTTTTTCAAATTAACATTATATTGAACTTTTGAAAAAACAATTTTAACTTCTGTTTCATTATCTTTATTAAAAATGTTTAACCATTTTAAATTATTTTTTTTATCAAACATAATTTCTTCATGATCAAAATTTTTATTATTAGGATAAGTTACTTTTGCATGAATCAAATAGCCATCCTCTTGTTTTTTTATATCTGTTTCTTTTTGATTTACTATATCAACAATTGTTTGTAATAAATAAGGCTTTGGAGAATTCATTGGCCAATCCCCTTCAAATTTAAATACTTGATTTAAACTAGGTGTTATTACATACACCCCTTTTTCATTACGTATGATAATTTGTTCTTGATTAATTTCTTTGTCTGTCAACGCTACTTTAAATAACCCTTTTCCTTTATTTTCATACCCTACTTCTAGCGCATATGATTTTACTTCTTCACCCTTATTTACTTCCATATTTCCTTGCATGATGTAAGAATCCATATTTTCCATAACGCGATTCAATTCTTTAGAAAATGATTTTGGCTTTAATGTAAAAAACAGTGCAATTAATAATGCAACAATACCTATACCTGTAATAACTTTTGCCTTCATTATAATCCTCCTTCCTGTCATCCTAATTTATGCAAGAAAATCAAAAAACATTCATATTTCATATTTACATTCATAAATTAAAACAGGTGATATTATGAAAACATGGCAAAAAATAACATTATGTATTTCTATATTCGTCTGTATTCACTATGCATTATCAATTTTATTTCATATTCATTTTATTAATGATTGGTTATATTTTCATAATAAAATAGAATTTTTAAGTGCATTTATTGTAGGCATTAGTGGTTTTCTTAATATTCTATTATTTCATCATGACTAAACTCTTTTTATCATTCGAATATGAGGTACTCCCTCCTCTTCAAAAACTTCACCAATTGGATTATATCCTAATTTTTCATAAAATCCTTGTTTACGACATTGTGCATCTAACGCAAAGGAAGTTACATCCATTCCTTCATAGTATTTTTCACAACATCCTATCAAATATCTTCCTAATCCCTGATTACGGAATTTTTTTCTTAATGCAATTCTTCCAAGATGTATCATCGTTTTATCTTCATCACAAAACATTCTAGCACACCCTGCAATCTCATTATCCACATATATCGTAACATGAACAGATTTTGAATCATTTTCATCAAATTCTTCTTGAAATCCTTGTTCTTGAATAAAAACCTCTGTTCTTATTTTCTTTGCATCTTCATAATTATTTTTATATTCAACTGTTCTCATATTTTTATTTCCTCACATAGTAAAAAAAAGGCATTTGCCTTTTATAAAATCATGAACCCTAAACCACTAATAATGTTTCTTGCAACTGCAACCATATCACTATTTCCATAAATGACAACACATTGTTTCTCTAAATTAATATCATAATCTAATCTTGTTTCTGAAAATGCTTCTTTTATTTTATTTACGTTTTCCTTATTATCTAAATTTTTAATTAATAAAATACTTTTCAAATCAATCACCTCTTTTAAATATTATATCATAATTTCATTTTAGTATATGTTCTTTTTCAATAAATTAATCCTCAATTATTGTCCCTGAATTATTCGAAAAAGTTCCTTTTACATATATTCTTATTCCATGTGCTTTTGCAAATTTCACACATCGATCATGAAGTACTTTAAAATTTAAAGAAAGCATCTCATCGTATGTTAACTTTTGATATTTTGTTACATTTTTATTTAATTTTGGATCTTGATTATAGACACCATCCACATCTGTGTATATTTCTACATCTTTTAGATGTAACATTTTCGCAAATAAAGCAGCACTATAGTCACTTCCTCCTCTTCCTAAGGTTGTAACTTTTCCCTGAGGTGTAATTGCAATAAAACCACCAACAACAACCACATCATACATCTTCAATGCCATTTGAATATTTTTTTCGTCCAACTTTATTATTTTTGCATAATCAAAGCATGAATCACTAATAATTCCTGCATCATAAAAAGACAATGCTTTTGCTTTTATTCCCATATTCAGTAATTCACTACATACCTTAAGAGCGGATAATTGCTCTCCTATAGATACTAGTCTAGCTTTTTCTTCTTGACTCAAAAGAGAATTTCCAAATGTTAATAAAGTATCTGTTGCATATACATCTGGATATCTACCCATAGCTGAAACCACAAGTACAATTTTGTGTGTATTTAGATTTTCTTTAACATGATGATATACCCATTTTCGTGTTACTTCATTTCGAAGCGATGTACCACCAAATTTCATGACTTTTATATTCATAAAATCCCTCACGTTCCCTATAGGATATGAAAAATTTATATTGTGGATTCATCACTTGCCTATACTATATTCCACCATGTATATAATGATTCTTTGTATTTTTTATATGCTGTTGGAATTGCATATTTTTCATTCATTTCTTGTGCATTACACCAAAGTCCATCCATTTTTTGATCTAAGACAATCAAATATCCCTTCATATGCCACTCTATATGCGAAAATATATGTTTTGTATCTTCTAATTTCATCATTTTTTTTATATGATTTTCACCAAAATATTTCTTGATATCCTTTACTTTCATATATTCATCATAAACTTTAAATTCGTAGAGGTTTGCAAGTAATCCTTGCTTTGGACGTCGCGTTAGTAAAACTTCATTTCCACATACAACAACTAAAATTGTCTTCTTTTCTATTTTTCTTCGTTTTCCTTTTGTTTTATTGGGTAACATCATAGCTTTTCCACTTTGATATCCAATACAATCTGATGCTAAAGGACAAATATTACATCGAGGAGCCGCATTCGGAATACAAATTGTAGCACCTATTTCCATTACTGCTTGCGTAAATGCATCACATCGATCATCAGGAATATATGTTTTAACAATTTTTTGAAATTTCTTCTTCGTAGCCTCTTTTAATATATCTTCCTCATTTACCAGTAACCTTGAAAATACACGTAAAACATTCCCATCCACAGCTGGTTGAGGAATTTTAAACGCAATACTTGCAATTGCTCCTGCTGTATATTCTCCAATTCCAGGAAGTTCCTTCAATTTCTCATAAGACGCCGGTAATTTTTTATCATAATTTTCCACGCAATACTGTGCACATTTTTTCATATTACGAACTCGATTATAATATCCTAATCCTTCCCACAATTTTGATAATTCATCATCACTCGTATTTGCTAGCGTTTCAATGGATGGAACTTTTTCTATAAAGCGCTCAAAATATGGCTTTACAGCTTCCACTCTTGTTTGTTGAAGCATAATTTCACTAACCCACACTTCATATGGTGTTGGATTCGATCTCCATGGCAATACTCGTGCATTTGCATCGTACCACTTTAATAATTCTTTTACTAAATGTTTTTTATCATGTATATATTTTTCCATATTTAATAGTATAGCTTATTTCCTTTAAAATCTGCAAATATAATAACTAAAAAAAGGAGATTTCCTCCTTTTTTACATTATAAATTTTCTAACATTGCAGTACATCCATCTACAACACAATGTAATGCATTTTCTGCAACATATACTGGAATGTTTAATTCTTCACGCATTAATACATCAATATTTTTCAACAATGATCCTCCACCTGTCATCACTAAACCATGTTGAACAATATCTGCAGCAAGTTCTGGTGGAGTAACTTCTAAAATAGTTTTTGTAGCATGAACAATTTCACGTAAACTATTATGAATATAGCCTTCAACTTCATTACTATTTATTTCAATTGCGTGAGGCAAACCTGTTTCTGCATCACGACCACTAATTGTAATTGTTTCTGGTTCATCTAAAATCAAAGCATTTCCAATTTGTTTCTTAATTTCTTCTGCTGTTTGCTCACCAATATACATTTTTCTTTGTGAACGAACATTTTCAATAATATCTTGTGTAAAGCGATTTCCAGCTGTTTTAATCGATGTAGAACATACAATATCTCCTAACGATAATACCGCAATATCACTTGTTCCTCCACCAATATCCAAAACCATGTTTCCGCTTGCCTTACCAATTTCAAGTCCAGCACCTAACGCTGCAACCTTAGGTTCTTCTTCCAAATATACTTTTTTTGCTCCTGCTCGATATGCACAATCGCGAATTGCATTTTTTTCAACGGAAGTAATTTTGGTTGGATGACAAATTAAAATTACCGGTTTTTTAAACATTCCTTTTAAATCACATTCTTTAAAAAAATAATTTAACATCATTTCCGTTGCCTCAAAATCCGCAACAACACCATCTTTTAACGGACGAACACAAATTAAATTTTTTGGTGTACGTCCTAACATATCTCTTGCATTTGCTCCTGCTGCAATACATTTTTTAGTGGCTGCATCTACAGTAATAACCGCTGGTTCATCAACAATTACTCCTTTATTATCTACACAAATTAATAAATTTGTTGTACCTAAATCAATTCCTATTTTTCTTGCCACAAAAACATCTCCTTCCCTATTTACAAATATATAACCATTATAAATATACTACAAAATAATAAAATAACAATTATATTTCCAATATTTAGTTAAAATATACAAGTTCATCTTCTAATGCATCTGTAATTCCTACATTTTCCGCATATAAAATTGGTACATCTCCATTATACTCTTCATCAAATTCGACATGTACTTTTGCTCTTACTGATACCCAATCATTTACTTTTAAAGAATCCGATCCATCATAATGAACTAATAATCCAATTAAAGATGTATCATCTGCACAACATACCATCGCATATCTACCGATTATGAATACATTATTCATTCCATCAATACGATTTGCGATAACTTTGCCTTTTAATTCAATACTTTTTCCATCATATTTATATGGATGCTCCGTTGCATCCATATACCACAATCCATAATCATTATCATCGATAGAAATAACTTCTGCATCAAGGTCAAAAGGCATTTCATCATCTTCTAAATCAACAATTTCTCCATTTACTGTTTCATAGATGATTTGCACCCCTTTATTCATAGCTTTTACATTATTCCTTAAATATAATTTATTCGTATTTTCATCACAACGATTAAATACAATCGTTTCCGAATGAATAAATTGTTCAAGTAAAATAGAACGCATATTTGTTAAATACATTTCAAAAGTAGAGGCGTCCACTGTGGTTAATATTTGAACCAAAAGCCAAGAACTAGGAAAATCAACAGTATCTAAGAAATTCGTTAAATTCCACATACCGTTAAACTCAATCATAACACGATTTGGTTTTGTTAATTTATGACAAGTTTTTAAAAAGTCATAGGTTAAATCTTCAACCTTATCTACAGTTACAATTGCTGTATTTGTTTCTTTTTGAAACTTTTCATCATATTCTTCCATTCCTTCTTCACATACAATTAATAGGGTTTTATCATTTTCTCGAAAATCTGGATCACTTAAAGTATCACGAATAAAGGATGTTTTTCCACTTTCTAAAAATCCAGTAAACAGATATACAGGTACTGTCTTCATATAAAATCTCCTATGCTACATGAAACGCTTCTTTAATCGCAGCTTCATTCATATTAGAACCAATTACACAAAATCTTCCAGTGTATGTTGGCTTTCCTTTACGTACATCACATTCTTCAGGTACCATATCAAAATATAACCATTCACCATCCGTACTTTCTAGCATTCCTTTTGCACGTAAAATAGCTCCAAACTTATCTTTATCAGACAATTGTTCTAAAATGTTTTTTAACTCTTCTTCACTATATTTATTTACTGTCTCTACTCCTATACTAGTAAATACATCATCGGCATGGTGATGGTGGTGATCATGTCCACAACAGCACTCATGATTACCATGGTCATGGTGTTCATGATGATGTTCATGATGACAATGTTCATGTTCCTCATGAGGATGGTGATGACCACAAACCTCACATACTTCGCTCTCTTTAAGCATTTCTTTTTCAAGAATGTCCGCTTGTTCCATTGCTTCTAAAATAACTTTTCCTTCCAATTTGTCCCATGGAGTCGTAATCACAGTTGCATCTTCATTATGATGTTTAATTTCATGAACAACCGCCTGCAATTTTTCATCGCTTAAATTTTGTGTTCGACTCAATACAATCGTATTTGCATTTTCGATTTGGTTGTTAAAAAATTCACCAAAATTTTTCATATACATTTTACATTTCATTGCATCAGCAACAGTTGTAAAACTATTCATTTGCGCATCTTTTTCACCCGCCACATCTTTTACTGCTGCAATTACATCCGATAATTTTCCCACTCCACTTGGCTCAATAATAATTCTTTCTGGTTCATATTCATCAATCACCTTTGTTAATGACTCTCTAAAATCGCCAACTAATGAACAACAAATACATCCCGAATTCATTTCACGAATTTCTATGCCTGCATCTTGTAAAAATCCTCCATCAATTCCAATTTCTCCAAATTCATTTTCAATTAATACTACTTTTTCTTTATGTAATTCATCTTTGATTAATTTTTTAATTAATGTTGTTTTTCCTGCTCCTAAAAATCCTGAAATAATATCTATTTTTATCATATTGTTACATCCTTCTTTCTATTTTTAGCCTATCATTGAAAGTATATCATCCATATCTATATCTTTCAATCTCTATCTTAGCATTTATCAATCTATCAAAATCTATACCCTTATACAACGAAAAAGGTCATTGCTTTACAACAATAACCTTTTATTATTTTCTATTATTTACTATGTTTCTTTCTTTTCTTATTCATTTCTAGCATAAAGATACCAGTTCCTAATACACTACTCCATAATAATATCATATTTATCGAAACACCTGTATTTGGTATCTTTTCATTTTCATCATGATTTTGTTTATTAGAATCAATAGATATAGACGGTTTTAATAATGTCATCGGAATCACTTCCTTACTTGGTTGAAGTGGCGTTGGTTTTGGATTTTTTTCTAATTCTTGAATTGCTTTTTCAATTGCGTTTGCCATCGCATCCACTTCTTCCTGCTTCGTGATATCTTTATCTCTAACAATCGCTTTTATAGCTGCATCTACTTTTGTAAAGTCTTTATATTCCGCCCTATTCAATGCATTTGCTTTTTTAACTGCTTCATTTACTTTACTATAATCTGCTTTTTTATAAATCAAATCGTTCATTGCTTGAATTAAATTTTCTGTCATTTTGTCTACTCTATCTTGGTGAGCAGCTGTCAAATCATAAACAATAGAATCGATAATTGCATCTACCTTCAATAAACTTTCTTCTATATATAAATTACGGTTCAAACTTTTTGCCTTTTCAACTTGTGCATTTAGCTTACTGTAATCTGCTTTTTTCAATACAGTTGCTTCATATTCTTTTGACAATTTTATTGTTTCTTGATGTAATCGATCTACTTCATTTGATAAATTGGATTTCGTACGTTTACTTCCCGTTACAAATCCAGCACTACCTATTCCATTACTATAACCTTTTCCATAGAAAGATTTTACGCTATCAATTAATTTTGTTACTTTTGCATTCATTTCTTCACTTGATTCACTCATTTGGCGTAATTTGCGTACATCCTTAATAGCTTCTGACATCATTTCAAAACGAGGTGATGTTCTTGTTTGTGTAGCTTCCCCTTTATAATCTCCAGGATACACAAAGAACATATCTCCTGATTCAAAATAAGGGTGTGCATTATCTTCTAATGGATTTTCAACCCAAGCATCATAAGCCCATCGCAAGAATCCATCTGTATTACAATATTCCGCAAACCAAATTGTCCAAGCAGATTCTGCTGGATCACTTAATGAAAACATACCTGGATAATCATGAATCATGGTATAGATTGATGTTAATTTTCCTTCTTTACGTCTTTCATCTGCGAGTTGACGCATTTTCTCTAATGGAATATTTCCAGCATTAATATTTCCAATATGAGGTGTTACTGTAAACAAGCGATCCCATACTTTTTCATTATAACTTCCGACTGCACCACCTACTTTAAATGTATGTCCATCTTTATTTGGAATACTTTCAATTAAATTTAATGCGGCATCCATTTGATCCATTGGTCTTTCATCCATCGCGATGATCATCTTGTCGAACCATCCTTTTTTATCTAAGTGTTTCGCAAAATCTTTTAAGAAATGCCCCCATGCATCATTCCATTCCTCTGTTCCAGGTGCTGCAGTTTGTACTTTCACTTCTCCATCTTCTGTAAATTGTAATCTATTTTCCCATGGAACAATAGAATAACATTCTACATAAGAAACCTTAATTTCATTCAATAAGAATGATACCCATTTATCAAAATCCGTATAATCAAATTCCCACTTACCATTATTTTTATGCCATTTTACCATTGATGGATAGTCACAGTACGTTTGATGATACCATGGCTCTTCAATAATTGAAGCAGTTCCTGTTTTTCCTCCTGCTTCCATATAAGGTTTCATTTGATTTTTAACAATAGCGAAATGCTCTTCTGAGAACGTTTCTACATTATAATATTCAGAACTTGAATATGGATATTGCCACAAATTCAAATAATAATCATTTTTTGAATCCAATGACACCTCTAAAACTTCCACCACTTGTTTTAATTCAATTTTTTCATCATTATTTAACGAAATCGTAATTATACCTTCATAAACACCAGGTTTTGTACCCATTGGTGTTTTCACCTTAATCCAAATAGGTTGTGCCGTATGTGCTGGAATGTCTAATTCATTTCCAAAAATAACATCTGGTACATTTACTCTATGTCCTTTAGGTGGCGTAGGTGGATCAAATGGACGTGGATTTGTTGGAATCCAATTACTTCCTGCGTATGTACTAACATATTTTTGAAAATTGGCTTCAACGTTTTCTTTCGATAAAACATCACCCAATTCATTTGTAAAATCAGATACCGAAATTTGTGCTTTTACATCTTGATCTTTTGTCAATAAAATAGCAGCATTATTAACTGCATCATTTTGCCATACAGTCATAGATGATTCCTTATTTACAAGTTTAGAATATTCATCATATTTTTCAGCTTCAACCCTTCTATTTTTTGAAATAAAATCTGCTTTTCCTAAACTTGCTCCTTCTACAATTGTAATCTTAAATGGTTTCGATTTAATTGTTATATTCGCTTTTCCTTTAGCAACAGCAACAATGGAAGTATTGCCACTTTTAATAGGAGTTAAACTTCCGTCTTCATTGACCTTAATCATTTTTTTGTCAACTTCCCATGTAATATTTCTTTGATTTGTGTTTTCTGGAATATAACTTACTTCAGGTATAATTGTCATATTTTTTTCCCACACAATATTATTATTTTCCAAGGATACCTCTGTAGGATAAATTCTTTGTACATTTTTTGTTACCTTTACATAATCAACAAAACCACTTGGTGCTTGTGAATCTTTATTTTTTTCACCAGTCATAACTACTTTTAGTTCATGTTGTTCATCTGTCAAAACAGGGGATGAAAAATAGCGTTGATTTTTCTTTTGAACATCTCCATACGCATCTATTTTACCCATAAAAATATTATCAATATATACATCATAAATTCCTAATTTAGGCTGTAAACTTCCGTAAACATCGATTTTTCTACCCGTAAATTTAAAAGTATAGTAGTGATTACGTGGATTATTATTCCATTGAGACACATCACTCCAATGCGCATCTCCTTGATATAAACCATCTATTCCTTGATCCGTTCCCCAGTTACCATGATAGTTAAATTGTAATTCCCCGCTACCTTTTACACTATCGTTAATAGAAACTTCATCATAATATGAATCTCCAGTATCTGTACCTTTTAAAGTTGGAATAACCGTAATATTAAATTCTTCTGTTACATTTGTTTGTTTATTTTTCGCAAGAACTTTAGTTTCACCTTCTGCTATAGCAGTAACAACGCCTTGTTTTACTGTAGCAATATTATTTTTTTTACTTATCCATTCAAATGAATCTAATGAAATTAACATTGGTAAAGTAAATTGTTGTCCTTTTTCTAACGTAAATTCATGCAATGTCTCAATAGATTTATACACCTTTGCATAGTCAACCAATGTATTATACCCAGCAGAAGCAGAGTTTTTTTCTTTTGTTAATACTGCCTTCAAAGTATGAACATCATTACTTAATTTTTCACTTTCCCATAATTTTTGTTGATGTACTTTTTGAGCAGAATATCCATCAAATGTTCCCTTTTCAACACCATCAATAAAAACTTTAACTTTTCCAAATTTACTTTCTTTATTCCCATACAACTCTACTTTATTCCCTGTGAATGAAAATTCATAATACACGCTTTCATCTTTTGGAGCACCTGTTAAATTACTCCAATGAGAATCTCCTTTATATAGCGTTGTTTGATTCGAATCTGTTCCCCATTTACCATATTCTCCTGCATCCCCATGATAGGTAAACTCATCATCATTCATAATTACTACATTTGTATTATCCACTTCTTTAGACTTCACATAAAGGGGATAATCTACAGAACAGATGACCATAAATAATGCAATCATTGCCACAAGAACCCTTTTTAAATTTTTCATAACATAATCCTTCCTCTACATTTTCATAATGGACCTTCCAACTCCATTGCTCATTCGCTAACTATTATAACATTTCCTATTTATTATAGTAAAATCCACCACCTTTATAGTTAATTAAAAAAATAATTTTTTTATACGTAAAGAATGATAACGTATACATTTTTTGGTGTCAAGTCATTTTATGCAAAAAAAAGCCTAGTAATAGAAAGTTTATTTGTTTCTATTAACTAGACTTAATTTTACATAATATTAGTTAAATATTTACTAATATATTCATATTTTATAAATGCATTTTACGACGTTTTGCAAAGAATGCAACAAACACTCCTGCACCTAATACTACCATTAATAATGCTGTAGAATTTGTGAATACCCCTGTTGATGGTGTATTTGATTCCATTTGATTATCACTAGGCTTATTAGGAATTTCTGGAGTAGATATTTCTGGTTTTCCAGCTTGATCTCCATTTGAATTCGATGAATCCGTACCTTTTTTGTTTGCATCTAAAATTGCAATAATTTTTTCTAATCTTGCTTTTGCTGCATCTACTTTTTCTTGTGATTGGTCACTATTATCAGCAACAATTGCTTTTGCATTTTCTAATGCGTTAATAAATTCATTCCATTGTTCTTCGCTAACGTTATATTCTTCTTTTTTACGATTTGTATTTTTTTCAATACATTCTTTTAACGCAGCTACATTTCCACGTAAGACAAGTTTTGTAGAATTCATTTCTTTATATAATTCTTCTACAGCTCTTAAACTTAACTCTGACGTACCAACTTCTAAATATTTTTTTGCATTATTAATTGCAGCAATTAAATCTTTTGCACTACTTGTAGTAACTTTGCCTAATTTTTCTTCTGCTTCCTTCACTGCTTTTTCAATAGCTACCTTATCGACATCTTTATGATTCAATCGTAACGCAACGCGATCAGCTTGCAATTGAATTTTGATTTTTTCTACTGCATTTACATCTGCTTTTTCATCCGCAGCTAATTTTTTCGCTTCTTCTATCGTTTTACTAAATTTATTCCATGTTTCACTTGTATATCCTACATTACGAATATTTTCTTCCTCTTTGATAGCAGCATTTAATCCTTCAAGATCTGGTACCACTCTTGCTAAATGTACTTTAATTTCTGCAGCAGACCCATTATTATTAGGAGCTTCCACAAACTTAATACGTAAATGTTTTGTAGTAACTTTATCAAAAGTAATCACTTTTTCTTTATTTGATTCAGCATCTTTAATTGTACCTTCCGCTATTTTCGTAAATTTTGTTCCATCATCACTAGTCAAAATCTCATATTTTTTTAGATTTCCATTAGCTCCTGTACGACGAGGTAAATATGTGATTCCATTGATTGTTTGTGGTTGTTCAAATTCCATATTAAGCCAATGCGGCATAGTCGTAATTGACCATTTTGAATGCCATATTGTATTAGGATCATTATCAAATGCTTTCGCAGGTGATGAACCTTCATCTTGATAACTTGATGCTGTTGCTTTAATAATTGCATTATCTATATAATTTCTATCAACATCTTTTTTTATCTGAAGTCCATCCAATGCTTCTCTTAATGCTTTTTCATAGCTATTTACTGTGCTTTGATTTTGTTTTGGTAAATCTTTACGAATTCCCTTTATTACTTTATTAACATTTTTTATTGTTTCCTCTGTAAATTTACTTAAATCCTTAGTTAACGCGACATATGCATCAACTCTTGAGTAATCCGCTTTTTCACATTCAACTTTTTGAAGTACAGATTTTAATTCTTTTACTAAATTAGAAATTTCTTCTTTTGTTGGATTAAACTTGATAAATACTTTATTTGCTTTATGAATAAGTGGTTTTAATAAATTTTCATTTTCTTTATTTAAAACTGCATTCGCTTTTAGTACTTCATAATCCAATTCCATTGTTGAATTATATGTAGCATCTTTTCCAAGACGGATATCATCTACATATCCAATAAAAGAATTTGTCTTACTACCAACTGTTTGCAAAGGTAACATCATTGTTGCAAGTAATGGTCGTCCTGCTGCTTTATCATTATCCCCTAAAACATCTACCACTTCTCCATTTACAAGCAATGTAGTTCGATTTAAAACATTCTTGAATTCTAATTCTACCCATTCATTTACAGGTAAAGTATAGTCAAATGAATAATCATGATTTTCTCGTGTAAAGCCAACTTTTCCAGTTCCTTTTTGAACTGCTTTGATTGATCCATATGGACTTTCAAATAAAATTTGTTCATCTTTTGAATCGCTAGTTCTTTTGACTTTAACTCTTAAATCATTTCCTAATCCAATTGTTTTTAAAGATGTATTAATATAGCTTTCTTTTCCATTTAATTTTAAAGCTTTTCTTCCATCAACATCTACAACTGAACTATTTTTTCCACTTGTAATTTCAATTTTGTTAGCGGATGTATCCTTTAATTCATCCATTGATAAATTCAAATATTCATTATCAACACTATCAAAATGATAACCAAAATCTGTTTGTGGAGCATCCCCTAATAAATTTCTTGTTTCTTTAGCAGCATTTAGATCTTTTTGGTTTTTACCCCAAGTTTTTGCACCAAATAATGGAATTGCGTTACGAATACGATCATATACATCATATTCACTTACACCGTTGTCTTTTTCATCAATCATATCATTCCATACCGCAATGGCTCCACCAATCATTTGTTTATCACCATTTGGAATTGTAGTATTTTGTTTGTTAATTGCATTATTATATAACACATTGTCATTTAAATAATCATAATAATATCCAGCATTAGGGACTACATAATACTGACCATCATCACAATTAATTAAATCAAAACCTTGTTCATACATTTTATCCATGTTTGCCCAACCAGTATTCCACAAGTTCATTTGGACATCTTTTGCGATTACCGGAGTTTTTCCTGTTAAACTACTCAAACTTCCCCAAACACGTGCAGTTCTACCACTTGCTTGTACAAACTTCAACATTTCATCTGTAAATTTACGATAAGCTTCTTTATCTGCTGTATACTCATCAGCGCCAATATGAATAATCGTTTCACTATCAAATACAGGATTAGCTAAATCTTTCCCCATATATTCATTAAAAATACTTTGAACAAATTCAATACATTTGTCATACTGATTTCTTAAATCTAAGTGATCATTTTCTCTACCATTTGTTCCAGTACGTAAATCAGGACGAACTTTCGTTAATGCTAGTGAGTGAGCTGGTGTATCAAATTCAGGAACAATATTCACACCATAATTTCTTGACTCTTTAATGAATGTTCTAAATTCATCTTTCGTATAGAACACATCTTTACTAGTTAAATCTGCTTTATTTAATCCATTATTTCCACCTTTTTTAATATCTGATTCTAGACGGAAACCAGAATAAGCACTCATTGGATCTCTTCCTGTATTTGAATAATTTTCTAAGAAAATATAGTTATCATTCAAATGTACTTGTAAATCATTCATTTTGTACCAAGCCATTTCTTGAACAACATCTTCTAAAAAATCCATCGTAAAAGTTTTACGTCCTACATCAAGAATAAATCCACGTACTTTATATAATGGATAATCTCTTGCTACACCACAAGGAATATTATCTGTTGTTTTAATACTTTGTAAAATTGTACGAGTTGCAAAATATGCCCCTTGCGCAGTTTCTGCTTCAACCAAAACTTTACTGTTAACAGTTAATAAATATCCTTCATCCATTAATCCTTTTGTTTTGTCTGTAGTTAATGATAAAACGACATCTCCGTTAACTGCACTTGAAGCATCTCCTTTTACAGCTACAATAGTTTTACCAGTAATTGCTTTATAGTCATTTACTAATGCAGTAGCAGCTGCTTTTAAAGAATCTTCTGTATAAATCACTTTGCTTGTTTCTTCAAATGTAAATACTCCTGTATTCCCTTTCCATTCTTGAAGTTCAGGTAAGATATTTGGAGCTTTATTATCATTTTCTGATACAGAATATAATCCTGGAATTTTTACATCAACTTCTTTAAATTTGTATTGCTTTGTGGCTTCTTTCGTTACTTTAAATGAAACTTTAACTGTCTTATCTACAATTGGTTGATGAATATTTAATTTATCATCAATAACTTGTTCTAAATCCGTTCCATTATATTTCACTTCATATCCGTCTACTTTAGGTAAAGCAACATTTAACTTTTGATCCCCTTTTTTCGGGTTTTCAACTTTGATATCATTTAAAATACTATCAATAGAAATTTCTGGTTTTAATTCTCCACCATACACTTCCATTTCATAAATAGAAATTGTATTCCAACGAATATCACTATCTGGATCTTTTTGATCAAATTTATCAATATATAGACGTACATGTTTTGCATTTACTGCATTGTCTAATACAATATCTTGCTTTTTGTCGTTTGGTCTAGTTGTAAACGTTTTTCTAGCCGTCCATGTTTTTCCATCATCCGATGTTTCAATCTTATAGCTAGTCGCTTTTCTAGTTTCCCAATAAATACGTACTGTCTTAATTGTTCTCATTTGTCCTAAGTCAACAGCAACCCAATGAGGTCCATTCCCTACAGCACTTGACCATCTTGAATTATCTTTATCCGTCGTATTACCATCAAAGGCTTTACTACCAGCAAATTTAGCATTATTGTCTTCTTTAGAACTTTCACTCGCCGTTTTCTTTAAAGCAACATTTTCTGTTGGAT
>JARHZK010000103.1 GCA_029258245.1 Longicatena sp.
CGTTTTCCATAGTAAAAATTAAAATAGCTAAACAAAACCATAAATAATGAATAAAAATAATAGCTTTTTAAGATAGTTGTTTTTAGAATACCTTAAAATAAGCTATTTTGAAACAAAAAACAAAAAAGACTGCGATTTTCAGAGAATAATTAAATTCTCTTACTTTTCACAGCCTTTTTAATAAATAATTAATTACGTTTTCCAAATATAATAGTTCCTAATCTAATAATATTTGCACTGTGTTGTAATGCAATTTTATAATCACCACTCATACCCATAGATAAATATTTTATTTTATTTTCTCCATATGTTGACTGAAGTTTATGAAATAGAATTTCCATTTTTTTAAAACAATATTCAGTATCTTTTTCATCACCAAACAATGGACCAACACACATCAATCCTTGAATATCAATATGTGATAAATGTGAACATTGTTTTATGAATGATTCACATTCTTCAAATAATATACCCGTTTTATTTAATTCATTTGAAATATTAATTTCAATTAGCACTGGCATTGTTTTATGTATTTTAGCGCATTGTTTTTCAATTTCTTCTGCAAGACGTAAGCTATCTAAACTTTCAATCATATCTACTAATGGTACAACATCTTTTACTTTGTTACGTTGTAAATGTCCAATCATGTGCCAGTGATATTTTGGATCATACTTCTCTTTTATTTCTTGAACTTTATTTTCTCCAAAAATAGTACATCCACATAAATATGCATTATTAATTTCTGATTTTGTATGTGTTTTGCTTACTGCAACTAATGTCACATTTTTAGGAAGCTCCTTTTGTATTTTTGAAAGTATTTCTTTGTTCATATAATCACTCCAATTTTGTTTATTATAACATATCTTATAATCAAATTGAAAAAATGATTATATTTTATTTTAATGTAACTAATTTTATAGACAATATTAAATGTAAGGCTAGTATAATGTATTATTTTATGCATAGCTATTATGAATATGATATAATAAACTAGATTAGTAAGGAGAATACTTAACTATGAAAAAAGGGTTGTTTATTACATTTGAAGGAAATGATGGAAGTGGGAAAACCACAATATCAAAGTTATCCTATGAAAAGTTATTAGAAATGGGATATCCTGTTATTTATACAAGAGAGCCAGGTGGAATCGATATTGCTGAGCAGATTCGTGACGTGATTTTAAATCCTAAAAATATAGCTATGGATGCAAGATGTGAAGCATTATTATATGCAGCGAGTCGTAGACAGCATTTAGTTGAAAAAGTTTTACCAGCGTTGTTAGAAAATAAAATTGTACTTTGTGATCGATTTATTGATAGCTCTTTAGTATATCAGGGAATTGCTAGAAATATTGGAATTGAGGAAGTATATAAAATTAATGAATTTGCAATTGAAGGAAATTTACCTGATGCTACTATATTTTTGGATGTTGATTTAGAAACAGGATTATCTAGAATTGAATCTCGTGGTGACATGGACCGTTTGGATAATGAAAGTATAGATTTTCATCAAATGGTTGCATATGGTTATAATCAAGTATGTGAGTTATATCCAGAAAGAATATATGTAGTAGATGCAAATAAAACAGTAGATGAAGTATTTAATAATACGTTAAATGTTCTATTGGAGATTATAAAATCTTATGATTAAAGAAATGTTAAAGCAACAACAGCCAGTTGTTTTTCAAACACTTAGGAATGCATTAATAAACAATAAAATCGCTCATGCATATATGTTTTCTGGGCCATCTGGTACATTGAAAAAAGAGGCAGCATATTTACTCGCGCAAAGTTTGATATGTGATAGTAATGGATTTGCATGTGAAACATGTTCAACATGCAAAAGAATTATTTTAAATCAATATGTTGATGTTAAGTACTTTGATGGAAGTAGCAATTCAATCAAAAAAGAAGATATTATTAGACTTCAAAGAGAATTTAATAAAACTGGTTTAGAAAAAAGTGGAAAAAAAGTATATATTTTAGATCATGCTGAAAATGCGACTCCTGATGCATTGAATTCGTTACTAAAATTTTTAGAGGAACCAACAAATAATATGACAGCAATTTTAATTGTTGATCAAATGGATCGCATATTACCTACAATTGTGTCTAGGTGTCAAAACATCCCTTTTACTGCACTTAGCTTTGATACATGTTATAATAGTGTTAGGAATGAAATTGATACATTAGATGCATTTATGTTATCCCATATTTCCCATCAAAAACAAGATATAATAAGTATATCAGAAACAGATGATTATCAACATGCAAGATATGTATTTAAAAAAATGATTGATTATTATCAAACTTCAGTTAATCAAGCATTGCTTTTTATACAAACAGAAGGATTTAATGCTAAGCAAAAAAAATATGGGAAAGTATGTCTTCAGTATGTTATAGATATGCTACTTATTTTTTTTAAAGAAAGTATGAGGCAGATAACAAAATGTGAAGATGAATGGTACTTAGAAGCATTAAAATTAATACAAAATAGAAATATTAATTGTATAGAGATTATTAAAATATTAATGTATAGTAAGGATATGTTATTAAAATCTGTAAACCTACAATTGTTAATTGATCAAATGTTATATAAAATGAAAGAGGTGACACGATGAATCACGAAAATAAATTAAATATGAAATTAAATCATGATAAAAAGAATACAGAAAAAATAAACCATTATAATAATGAGATTAAAGAAAAAAAAGAATATAAATATATTGCGTTTGTATCTTTTAGTGGATCAAATAAAATTTATACATTTGGTTGCGATGAAGATCTTTATCGTGTAAATGACTATGTTGTTGTCGAAACTATTAGAGGACAAGAATTAGGAAAAATAGTAAAAGAAACCGAAACTTTTATTCCTAATGGAATGGAGATTAAACCAATAATCAGAAAAGCTACAGAAAAAGATTTAAACCAAGCTAGTTTAAATATTGAAAAAGCTCAAAAAGCTTTAGAAATTTGTAATAATTGTGTAATAAAGTTAGGCTTAGATATGAAATTAATTGAAGCAGAATATACGTTAGATTGTAGTAAAATTATTTTTGTATATGTAGCAGATGAACGAGTTGATTTCCGTGAATTATTAAAAGAATTAGCAGGAATTTTTAAATGCAGGATAGAATTAAGACAAATTGGTCCACGAAATAAAGCGAAAATTGTTGGGGGATTAGGTATGTGTGGAATGGAAACATGTTGCTCAAGATTTTTAAATGATTTTGATGTTGTTTCTATTAATATGGCTAAGAATCAATTGCTTGCACTAAACATTCAAAAATTAAGTGGGCAATGTGGAAAATTAATGTGTTGTTTAAAATATGAAGATGGACAATATAAAAAATTAAGAGAAGGATTACCAAAATTAAATAGTCAGATTGAATATAAAGGTAGACGATATCGTATTACAAGTATGAATGTTTTGTTACAACAGGTGAAAATAGAAAATAAAGAAGATGTACAATTTTTAACATTTAAAGAATTATGGCCGGATATGGATTTTACTGATCGGTAGGTGATTTGTTATGTATAGACAAAAAAGTTTTGATGAGCAAAAACCATCTATTTATTTAGTTGCTACTCCTATTGGAAATTTAGAGGAATTAACACCAAGAGCAATTTCTATTTTGGAATCTGTAGATGTTATTGCTGCAGAAGATACACGGAATACAATGAAATTATTATCGCATTTTGGTATTAAAACAAGATTAATTGCGCACCATCAACATAATGAGTTGCAAAGTGCAAAAGGATTAATTGAGTTATTAAATCAAGGAAATAATATTGCAATTGTTTCAGATGCGGGTTATCCATTAATTTCTGATCCAGGTAGTATTGTCGCTAAAATGGTTATTGAAGCAGGATATAGTGTTATTCCTGTATCAGGAAGTAATGCTATGCTAAATGCATTGGTTGCAAGTGGATTAGATACACAACACTTTTTATTCTATGGATTTTTGAAATCAAATGAAAAAGATAGGATAAAAGAGTTACATGATTTGAAATATTATCCATTTACTATGGTATTTTATGAAGCACCACATCGTATTCGTAAAATGCTAGAAAGTTGTTTACAGATATTAGGAAATAGAAATATTTGTTTAGCACGCGAATTAACAAAAAAACATGAAGAATTTATTAGAGGAAGCATAGAAGAAATACTGGAGATCGTAGATGATTTAAAAGGGGAAATGGTAGTTGTGGTAGAAGGAAGTAAAGAACAAAAACTCCCAGAAGAAACACAAGATTCACCTTTGATTCATGAGCAAATTAACCAATATATAAGTAATGGCTATACAACAAATGAAGCAATAAAAAAAGTTGCTAAAGAATATGGATTATCTAAAAATGACTTATATAAAGAATATCATGGACTAAGCTAAGATAAATTTATATTTTATATGTAGGTATAGAAATGAAGAATATTTTATGGCAAAAATAGAGTTACTTTAACTGTTACCATGATTGGAAAAAATGATGGACCAATTCATGTTTCAGGGATTACATCTGGTGGTAGTCAGGAAGTTTTATTTAAGTTAAATACATTTGGAGAAGATGCTTTTTTGGATAAATTGAGAGATGTTTTAAATAATATAAAATAATTAAGCATTATTTGTAGATGATTTAGAATAATAAAATAAAAAATAGAAATATCTTATGTATAAAAAAAGTTTTATAGAGAAAAATCTATAAAACTTTTTTTGATTATTGAATAGAATCTAAACCTTCAAATTGGAGATTATAGTAATTTGCATATATACCGTTTAATTTCATTAATTCTTCGTGTGTTCCACGTTCTTCTTGTCCATTTTCTGAAATAACAATTATTTCATCAGCACTACGTATCGTAGATAAACGATGAGCAATAGTAATTGTAGTTCGATTTTTTGAAAGTTCTTCTAAACTCTTTTGTATGTGACGTTCACTTTCATTATCTAATGCACTTGTTGCTTCATCTAAAATTAATATCTTAGGATCTTTTAAAAATACTCGCGCAATTGAAATACGTTGTTTTTGTCCACCTGATAATCGAGTACCACGTTCTCCGACAAAAGTATCGTAACCATCAGGTAATGAAACAATAAAATCATGAATATTTGCTTTTTTAGCAGCTTCAATAATTTCTTCATCTGTTGCATTTGATTTACCATAGGCAATATTTTCTTTAATAGAGCCAGTAAATAAGTATACATCTTGCTGTACAATGCCAATTGCTTTTCGTAGACTGTGTAAAGATAATGAACGTATATCTTTACCATCAATCATTATTTTCCCGCTTGTAACATCATAGAAACGTGGTAATAAAGAACAGATAGTTGTTTTGCCTCCACCACTAGGTCCAACTAATGCAATTGATTTACCTGCGTCAATGTGAATATTTATATGGTTTAAAACAGATTCGTTTTCGTTATATGAAAAACAAACATCTTGATAATCAATAACTCCGTTAATTGTTTTTAATTCTGTTGCATTTTCTATATCAACAATATCAGGATTTGTTTCAATAACTTCTAAGAAACGTTTAAAGCCTGAAAATCCTTTTTGAAACATTTCAGTAAATTCAACTAAAACTTGAACTGGAGCAATAAAAATATTTATATATAATGCATAAGTTGCAAGCGCAACTGGTTCTAAAGATCCAATTGCAATATAATAACCACCCACAATTAATATCGTAATTAATAGTAAACCTTCAAAAAAATTCGTTCCTGAATAAAATAACCCCATACGTTTATAATTGTTTTCTTTTGATTGTAGATACATTTTATTACTATGAGCAAATTTTTTTCTTTCTATATCTTCATTTGCAAATGATTTTACAACGCGGATGCCTGCTAAGCTATCCTGTAGACTTGAATTAATCATTGCTATTTTTTTTCGATTATCTGTAAAAGTTGCCTGCATTTTTTTGTTTTCTATTAAACTAAAAATAAACATACAAACAGTTACTAGAATTAAGACTAGAGTCAAGGGAACATGAATGGATAAAAGTATCAAAAAAGAACCAATTATTTTTAATAAAGAAATAAATAAATTTTCAGGACCATGATGTGCAAACTCACTGATATCAAATAAATCTGAAACAAGTTTACTCATCATTTCTCCAGTATTATTTTTATCATAATATGTAAATGATAGTCTCTGATATTGATCAAATAACTCTTGTCTCATATCACTTTCCATACGAGCACCCATGATATGGCCCTGACATGAAACGTAATATCGGCAAAAAGCACGGATAATATACATAATTAATAATCCAATCGTTAACCAAATAAGACTTTTAAAAATCATTTCTTTTGTTTGAAGATATATAGTTCTATTTAAATAATTTAGAATTTGTGGAAACGCAAGATCAATTATACTAATTAAAAATGCACAGAACATATCGAAATAAAAAACTAATCGATATGGTTTATAATAACTTATAAATTTTTTCATTACATGCATAAAAAACCTCCAATAAAATATACTGTTCTATTATAAAACAAAATAAGAAATAGGACTATAAAAAAAACAAAATAGTCTTATAAAAATAAGACTATTAATCGAAACGTTTTCTTCGTATCGTTGATTGAATAAATAATTCTTTCAAACCATCTTCATTATTTGTTTCTAGCATTGTTTTGATTTTTTTAATTTGGTAAATAAAGGCATCAATTTCGGATATTAAATTGTCTTTATTTAAGAAAAATAACTCACTCCATAAGTTTTCATTAATTTTAGCAATCCGTGTTAAATCACGGAAACTATCTCCTGTATATTTTGCAAGATTATGATTATCAGTTGTATTCATTAAAGAAACAGCAATTGCGTGAGTTAACTGTGATAGAAAACCAATCATTTTATCATGTTCTTCACAAGATAAAATGCTTATGTTTTTGAATTCTAAAATCGTCGCAAATTGTTTTAATGTTTCAATTGCTTTGTTTGTATTTAATTTAGTGGGAGTAATAATGAAATTAGCATCTTTAAATATTGTATTATCTGCATAAGTAACACCACTAACTTCTTTTCCAGCCATTGGATGGGATGCGCAAAATTCAACATCATCTCTTAGAATCAATTGAATATGATCTATAATATTGCATTTAACTCCACTTACATCTGTTAAAAACACATCTTTCTTAAAATATTTTTGGTAGGTAGAGAACCAATGAATCATTGCTTCAGGATATAATGCAGAAATGATAATATCGGCATTTTTTATTAATTGAATATCAAATGTACTTCCATTTTGAATAAATTCATGTTCTTTTGCGTAATCGATACTTAATTCATTTATATCAATAGCATCTACGTGATATCCTTTTTTTGATAATCCCATAGCATAGCTTCCACCTATTAAACCTAAACCAATAATTAAAAATCGAGTACTTTTTGTAATCATAGGGATTCCACCTTTCCTTGAATATGTTGAAAGTCTTCAAAAAATGAAGGATAACTTTTAGAAATGGCTTGAGCATCTGAAATGATAGTAGTTGACGTACTACAAGCAGATGCAATTGTTAGCGCCATGACAATACGATGATCATTATATCCAAATAAATTTTCTTTGCATAAAGGATGTTGACAATATTGAATATAAATATCATCTTGAGTAGAAGATATTGAAACACCAAATTTTTTTAGCTCTGTTTCCATTGCATAGATTCGATCACATTCTTTAATACGTAATCTATTTGCGTGATAGATATGAGTATTTCCTGGGGAATACATAGCTAATACACAAAGAATTGGACCTAAGTCGGGACAGTTTGCTAAATCAATATTATTACTCTTTAAATTACTTTTATAGATTCTGTAACCATTTGAAATAGATTCTATTTTTGTACCAAATGAATTTAGAATAGAAAGAATTTCTTTATCTCCTTGTTTAGAGTCTGGAGATACACCAGTAATTTCTAATGTATTAGAAATAGCAGCATATACAGCAAAAAATGCAAATTGAGAATAGTCTCCTTCAATTGTATAAGAACAAGGATGATATTTTTGGTTTCCTGGTATTAAAATAGTATGTTCATTTATAAGGTGAATAGAAATACCAAATTGTTCTAACATTTGAATTGTTAAATCAACATAAGATTTTGATTCAAAAGGAGGAAGAATATGTAAAATAGAATCTTCTTTTAATATAGGAAGAGTAAATAATAATCCACTAATAAATTGAGAACTGATATTTCCTTTAATTGTATATTCTTTTGCTTTTAAAGATTGATGAATTTGTATTTTTGAATCCTGTTGTATGAAATCTAAGCTTTGTTCTTCAAATATTTTTTGATATACAGATAAAGGTCTTTCTAATAATCTTTTACTACCTGTAAATGTAATTTTTTGATTAGTTAAAGAAAATATTGGAATTAAGAATCGCAAAGTTGATCCAGATTCATTACAATTTATTTCATGAGTTTTTATATGATTAAAATCTTTGATTCCTTCAATATATAAACAATCATTATAAATCGTAATTGTTGCACCTAAATTTCTCATTCCATCAATAGTTGCCAAAATATCTTTGGAAAAAGCAACATTGGAAATCGTACTTTTTCCATTTGCTAATGATGCACAAATGATTGCTCTGTGTGCCATTGATTTACTAGGAGGAATATGAACTTTCCCGTTGCATTCAGAAGGAGAAATTTTTACTTTCATTACATATCTCTCCCGATGACATTGGCAATTTTTTTACTTTTTTCTATTAGTTTTTTAAAATGACTTGGTTTTAAAGATTGAGAACCATCACTCCACGCACATTCTGGATGATTATGTACTTCAATAATTAATCCATCAGCTCCAGCTGCAATTGCTGCAAGAGATGCAGGTTCTACTAATTCCCAATCCCCGGTTGCATGACTTGGATCAATGATGATAGGAAGGTGTGTTTTTTTCTTGATTATAGGAATAACACTTAAATCTAAGGTATTCCTTGTATATTTTTCAAATGTACGAATTCCTCGTTCACATAAAATAACATTTGGATTACCTTCTGCTAAAATATATTCTGCACTCATTAACCACTCTTCAATAGTGTTTGCAAGTCCTCGTTTTAATAAAATAGGTTTTTTAGTTTTTCCAACAGCTTTTAATAAATCAAAGTTTTGCATATTTCTTGCCCCGATTTGAATAATATCAACATATTCAATAAATTCATCAAGTTTGTCAATACTCATTAATTCAGTAACAATTGGTAGACCTGTTTGTTTTCTTGCTTCAGCTAATGCATGGATTCCAGCTGTTCCCATACCCTGGAATGCATATGGAGAAGTACGCGGTTTATAAGCACCACCACGAAGCATGCAAGCTCCAGCATCTTTTACTTCTTTTGCAATATTAATAATCATATCATTACCTTCAACACTACAAGGCCCACCAATGACAACAATTTTTTCTTGCCCTCCAACTTTAATTCCATTCACTTCAACAATTGTATCTTCTGGATGAAATAAGCGACTAACTTTTTTATAGGGAGATGAGACACGTACAACATCTTCTACTAATGGATTTGCTTCTAGACGTTTTGGATCCACTTTACTAGTATCTCCTACAAGTCCAAATATACGATAATTTTCACCAATGCTTTCATGTACTTGTAATCCTTGCTTTTTAAATGTATTCATCATATTATCTATTTCTGAATGATTTGCAGTTTTTTTCATTGTAATAATCATTTTATATTCCTCCTATTTTTTCATTGATAAAGTAGCTTCATGTTCCATAACCAAATCCAATATTCCAATAGCAAGAACACTATCGACTACAATTCTTGCGCGATGGATGATTGCTGGATCATGACGTCCCTGTATAGATAATACAGTATTTTCTAATGTTTTTTTATTTATAGTATTTTGTTCTTTAAAAATTGATGGGGTAGGTTTAATCACTGTTTTTAGTAAAATTGGCATTCCATTACTAATTCCACCATTAATTCCTGCATTAAAATTCGTACGAGTTTTAATCTTGTTATCTTTGTAAATAAATTCATCATTTATTTCACTACCATAATGATTTGCAAAATCAAAACCTAAACCAAATTCCACCCCTTTTACTGCAGGTACACTAAATAGTAAATGACTTAATCGACTTTCTATAGAGTCGAAGAAGGGTTCTCCAATTCCTGGTGGTATATTAACAATAGCACTTTCCAATACACCACCAATACTATCTTTTTGTTTTGCAGTTTCTTCAATGTGAGCTATCATTTTTTGTTTTATACTAGAATCTAGTACAGCAAAATCACTTTCATTCATTTTCTTGATTTGTTGTTCTAAAAGTTTCTCATCATTAACAAAAGAAATATCAAATAGGTGATGCAATTGCTTAATATGCGAACCAATAAAAATACCTTTTTGATTTAATATTTGCATAGCAATTGCTCCACAAGCAACTAATGGAGCAGTAATTCTTCCACTAAAATGACCTCCACCACGATAATCTTGATAACCTCCATATTTTAATTCAGCAGTATAATCAGCATGAGAAGGTCGAAGAATATCTTTTGTTTTTTCATAATCTTTACTATGATTCTGTTCATTTTTTATTAATATAGTTAATGGAGTACCTGTCGTATATCCATTAAAATATCCACTAACGATTTGTATTTTATCACTCTCATGTCTTTGTGTAGAAATATTTCCTTTTGCTTTACGTTTTTGCATCATATCTTCAATAAAAGATAAATCTAATGGTATTCCACTTGCTAAACCATCAATAACAGCGCCAATTGCTTCACCATGACTTTCACCAAATAAAGTAATTGTAAATTGATTTCCAAATGTATTTTTCATAGAACAGATCCTTTCAGTATTTTATAAATAGTATCTAAATCCATAGGAACCAATTCAGCACTACCTATATGATTTACTTGTACAACTATAATAGAGTTACCAATTGCTTTTTTATCATTTTTTATATAATTAAATACTTCATCTCTATTATAAGAAATATCATAGGGTAAATTCATTTTTTTATAGATTGGTAATAATCGTTCCTTTATATCTTCATTTACAAAGTATAACATACCGAATGCTACGCATTCGCCATGATAATATGTTGATAACTTAAAGTAACTTTCAATTCCATGTCCAATAGTATGTCCAAAATTTAGTATTTTACGTAATCCCATTTCTTTTTCATCTTTTTCAACAATATCTTTTTTTACACATAAAGCACGATAGATAATTTCTTCTAAATGATCATCAATATTTTTGTTTTCAAAAATATTGAATAATTCTTGGTCATAAATTAATCCGGCTTTTAATGCTTCAACTAAACCGTTATAGTAATGACGTTTTGGTAAACTTTTTAAAGTGTTAAAATCAATAAATACAGCTTTTGGTTGATAAAACGCTCCAAGGATGTTTTTCGTATCATTTAGATTAATTGCAACTTTACCTCCAATGCTACTATCAATTTGAGAAAGGGTAGTTGTAGGAACCTGAATAAAATCAATTCCCCGCATATAACTTGCAGCTACAAAACCAGATAAATCTCCAACAACTCCACCTCCTAAAGCAATGATGCAATCATTTCTAGAAAAGTGATATTTTAACAAGGTTTTACAAATATCTTCAAATACATTTAAACATTTCGAATGTTCAGTTGCTAGAATACGATAGATATAAGATTCTTCACATTGTGATTGAATGGTTTTTGCGTAGTCTTTTGGAACATTTGTATCTGAAATAATCATTACTTTTCTTTGTAGATTGACATATTGAAAAATATTAGACAGTATATCTTTTTCTAAATAGACAGGATATTCTGCATTTTTTAAGTTTATATTTAATTTCATAAAATCTCTCCTTAAATGAAAAAAAGCATCAATTCAATTGATGCTTCAGTTGTGAATCGTTATAATGAAGTGAAAAAGAACCATAAAATATGGTTTTATAACGATTATTAACTGTAATAATATCGATTAAATAACATACAATCACTCCATTTGACAATATCATAATATAATTATTATGAAAAAGCAATAATATAAAGTAAAATTTTGAAAGAAAATATAAATATTTCTGAAAAAAATATATCGATGTTTTCAAAAAATGATGATATAATTTTTATCGAATAGTAAAGCTAAAATATATAATAAAGTAGAGGAAGAGGTATATACATGTCAATTTTAGAAGAAGCTCGAAAAAAAATAAATGATATTGATAAGCAAATGGCATCTTTATTTGAACAAAGAATGAAAGCAGTCGAAGATGTTATTCTTTATAAACAAGAACATCAATTACCAATTTTAGATACGAATAGAGAAAATTTTATAATGAAACACAACTTGCAATATATTCATGAAAATAAATATATAGAGAGTTATCAATCTTTTATGAAGAATGTTATGTCTATTTCACGTAAATATCAAAATCAAATCTTATGTAAAAATAAAATAGGATATCAAGGAATAAAAGGAGCATTTTCTTATTTTGCAACACAGAAGATTTTTCCAAATCATCAATATATAAATTATTCTAGTTTTCAATCATTATGTAATGCTGTTGAAAATGGAGAAATAGCTTATGCAGTAATTCCATTTGAAAATTCATATACTGGTGAAGTTGGGGAGGTATTGGATTTATTAATTGAACATCATATATTTATAAATAATATTTATGATTTACCTATCTCTCAAAATTTATTAGGAATAAAGGGTGCAACTATCAATGATATAAAGATGGTGTATTCAAAAGATAAGGCGATAGAACAATCACAGTTATTTTTAAAAGGAAGAGATTGGGAAGTTATACCTTATCCAAATACCGCTATGGCAGCGGAATATGTGGCAAGATGTAATGATAAAACGAAAGCAGCTATTGCAGCTAAAGAAAATGCAAATGTATATGGATTAGATATTCTTGAAGAAAATATAAATACGAATAAAGATAATACTACAAGGTTTATTATTGTTAGTAAAGAAATTAATTATGTGCATAATCGTATTGCATTGGCATTTATAACAAATCATGAAGCAGGTGCTTTAGCGAATGCGATGAATATAATTGCAAGTGCTGGATTCAATATGGAGAGTATAAAATCAAGACCAGTAAAAGATTCTTCTTGGGAATATTATTTTTATATTGAAATTGATGGGAATATAAAAAATCATAAGGTACATTTGTTAATTCAAGAATTAGAAAAAGTATGCAAACAAGTAAAATTACTTGGAACTTATCAAAGTATATAGATAGAAAGAAGGAAATAAAATGAGATTTGTAAAAGAAAAAACGAATACAACACCAATTGAAGACACAGTATTTGCCATTGTAAAAAAAGCTAAGGAAGCGAAGGAACAAATTGGAAAGGAAAATGTAATAGATGCAACCATTGGTTCACTTTATAATGAAGAAGAGACAATTGTTGCGTTTGATAGTGTATTTACTCCTTACAATAATATTAAAAAAGAAGTAAAAGCAGCTTACGCACAAAGCTTTGTTGGAAATGATTCTTTTCGTAAACAAGTATATCAATGGGTATGTGAAGATAAGATAACAAAACTATATCATAGTGTCATTGCTACACCTGGAGGAACTGGAGCTATTTCTATTTCATTTGAAGAATTATTAGATAGAAATGAAACGGTCGTTTTACCAGAAATTGCTTGGGGTAGTTATAAATTAATGGCAAGTATGGATGGATTACAAGTAAAAACATACTCTTTATTTGAAGAAAATTATTTTAATTTAAATAATTTCAAAAAAGTATGTAGAGAAGTTATGAAGCAACAACATAAATTGTTGGTTGTTATAAATGATCCATGTCATAATCCTACTGGCTATTCACTAAGTATAGAAGAATGGAAAGAAATTGTATCATTTTTAAATGAATGTGGAGAAAGTGGTCCAGTTATTTTATTAAACGATATTGCCTATATTGATTATTCTTATGATTTAGAAAATAGTCGTAATTATATGAAAACATTTAATGATTTTAATGAGAATGTGATGGGTATTGTTGCATTTAGTTGTAGCAAAGCGTTGACATCCTATGGATTACGTTGTGGTGCTGCAGTTATTTTAGCAAAAAGACAAGAAAGTGTAAGAGAAGTAGAAATCGTATTAGAAAAGGCAGCTAGAGCAAATTGGAGTAATATTCCTAATGCAGCAATGGAAAACTTCACTTATGTTACAACAACGAATAAAGATGCATATATGAAAGAGAAGAGTACTTATGTAGAATTATTAAAAGAAAGAAGTTCTATTTTTAAAAGCGAGGCAGAAGAATGTGAACTTGTTTGTTATCCATATAAAGAAGGATTCTTTGTTACTGTAAAAGTAGAGGATAATGAAATTCGAGATAAATTTCATGAAGAATTAATGAAACATCACATATATACTGTGAAAGTGAATAAAGGAATTCGTGTTGCTGTATGCAGTTTAAGCGTAGAAAAAACGAGAGGATTAGCAAAAAAAATGAAAGATATATTAAATAGTATTAAATAATAAAAGTTACAATAATCTATAAAAATTATTTATGATTTCTATAGATTATTTTTTTATTTAAATATATTAGAGAATAAGAAATCGTATTTATTTTCCTTAAAAATTCTTAATATATATTGGAATACTAGCGTTTTAAATAGAATTCATTATAATTAAACTATGAAATGTAGGTGAAAATATGGCATATCGTGTATTGATTGTAGATGATAATGCAGAAATTCGTGAAGTTTTAAATGTTCTATTAACAAATGAAGGCTATATTGTTAGTGAAGCAGATAATGGGGAAGATGCAATTTATTTATGTCAAAAACAAGATATTATTATATTAGATATTATGATGCCCCGTATGAATGGATATGAAACTTGTAAAAAAATTCGAGAATTAACCAATATTCCCATTTTATTTTTAACAGCTAAAACTTTAGAAGAAGATAAAGAACAAGGATTTATAAGTGGAGCAGATGATTATTTAATAAAACCATTTTCTTATAGTGAATTATTATCTAGAGTAAATGCATTACTTAGGAGATATTTTATATATTGTGGAAATGAGAAACCAAATAAAAAAAATTGTATTGAACGAAAAGATATAAAATTTGATAAGGAAAATAGAAAAGTTTGGATGGAAGGTAACGAAGTGAATTTAACAGATATTGAATTTCAAATGCTAGAATTATTAATTACAAATCCTAAAAAAATATTTTCAAATAAAGAATTATACGAGAATATATGGAATGAGCCATATTTGTATACAGCAAATAATACTATTATGGTACATATTCGAAATTTAAGAAAAAAATTAATGGTAGATCCATCAAATCCAAAATATATAAGAACAGTCTGGGGAAAGGGTTATCGCTTTGATTAAAAATAAGAAAATTTCAAAATTAACTATTAAGTTTGTAACATTAGTAATTGCAACATTAATAATATGCGCTCTGCTATTTAGCTTTTTATTTCAAATACGATATCATGTGTTTAATTTTTTTATTGATAATACAAGTGTTATACAATCAACAGACAAGGCAATTGACAATCTTCAAAAAAATATTACAAATAAAAAAATATCTAAAAAAGATCGAAGTAAAATACTAAATGAAATGAAAAAGTATAAATACTTAACTATGCAACTATATGATGATACAGGGTCATATTTTGCAGATCATTTTAGTCCTCTAGAAAAAAATGTATATATTCAAACTAGTTCATTATCACTGATGTTATATTTTCCTGAATTTGAGTATTATACACTAAAATTTTACGATGGAGAATATAATTTAACCGTATATCCTTATCAAGGAGTATGGTTTATAGGAGTATATTTAATAAGTGTCATTATTTTATGTTGTTTGATTTTTATTATTGTTATCGTACATGTTGTTAATAAAAAAATTAAATTTGTTTATATGATTGAAGATGAAATGAAATTAATGGAAAGTGGAGACTATACACATCCAATTATTTATAGAGGAAAAGATGAATTAAGTGATTTAGCAAAGCAAGTAAATGAGCTACGAGTAATTTTAAAGAGAAACATTCAAAGTGAAAAAGATGCAAAGGAAGCAAATCATGATTTAGTTACAGCAATGAGTCATGATTTACGAACACCTTTAACATCATTATTAGGATATCTAGATATTTTAGATATGAAAATTTATAAAACCAATTTAGAAAGGGATTCCTATATCAAAAAATGCAAATTAAAAGCAGAACAGATTAAAGAAATGTCAGATCGTTTATTTATGCATTTCATGATTTATGCACAAGATGAAGATATTAAACTTACTTCTTTTACGTCCAACCAATTTAATGCAATGATTGAAGAATTTGGTTTAGAATTAATTGATGCAGGATTTGAAATTGATTTACAGATTGATGAACAACAATATGAAGTATTAGCTGATATGACTTTATGGCATAGAATTTTAGATAATTTAATTTCCAATATTAGAAAATATGCTTGTGGAATCATAAAAATACATTTATATAAAGAAAATCAAAATATCATATTAAAAGTAAGTAACGATATAAAAGAAAGAGGAAGTGAAGAGAGCTCTAAGATTGGTTTGAAAAGTGTTAAAAAAATGATTTCTGATATGAATGGAAGCATGAATGTTGTGAAAAAAAATAATGAGTTTAGTATTCTTATTCAAATACCAGAAAGTACGAATATAACGAATTATAAAGAAAATTAAATACTTATCATAATTTTAGTGAAAATATAAAAATATATAGCTTAAAAGCACAGTAAATAGGCTTTATGTCTTTTTTTTAAAGTGATTTTTTGTTAGAATATTATTGGAGGTAAAATTTATGAGATCTGCGATTGTTTTAGCTGCTGGTAAAGGTACCAGGATGAAATCATCTTTATGTAAAGTTATGCATCCTGTTTTAAATAAACCAATGATTGGGCATATAGTTTCAACTTTAAAAGCTGCACATGTAGACCGTATTGTAGTTGTTGTTGGACATGGAGCAGAAAGCGTTAAAGAATATTTAAAAGACAGTGTCGAATACGCTTTACAAGAACCTCAATTAGGAACAGGGCATGCTGTTATGCAAGCAAAGAGTTTAGAACACGAAGATGGAGATACGATTGTATTATGTGGAGATGGTCCATGTATTCAAAAAGAAACAATTTTAAATGCATTTCATGCGAATGAAAAGTATTCTTGTACAGTGCTTACAAGTGTACTTGATAAAGGCGGAAATTATGGAAGAATCATCCGTAATGAAGATGGAATGGTAGAAAAAATTGTTGAAGCAAAAGATTGTAGTAAGGATGAATTAAATGTGAATGAAATCAATACTGGAATATTCTGCTTTAAAACTAAAAAATTATTTGAAGGATTAAAAGAAATTACAACAAATAATGCTCAAAATGAATATTATCTAACAGATTTAGTAGAAATTTTTAATCGCAAAGGTGAAAAAGTGAATGCTATGGTTGTGGATGATGAAAATGAAACGATGGGAGTAAATGACCGCGTTGATTTAGCAAAAGCAAATGTATGGTTAAAGAAACATGTAAATCATAAACATATGGTAAATGGAGTAACTATTTTAGATCCAGAAAATACTTATATTGATGTGGATGTTGAAATTGGATCAGATACAGTTATTTATCCAAATGTACATTTACAAGGAAATACAAAAATTGGTTCAAATGTAACAATTTTACCGAATTCATATTTATGTAATGCAATTATAGAAGATTATGTAAAAATTGATAGTAGCAAGATTATTGATAGTAAAGTAGGAGAAGGTTCTACTATAGGACCTATGTCTCATTTAAGAAACCATACAGTGATTGGAAACAATTGCCGAATTGGAAATTTTGTTGAATTTAAAAATTCAAATTTTGGAAATGGAAGTAAATGTGCTCACTTAACATATATCGGTGATAGTGATGTTGGGGAACGCGTTAATTTCGGATGCGGAGTAGTTACTGTAAATTATGATGGTAAGAATAAATATCGTACTGTGGTAGAAGATGATGCATTTATAGGAAGTAATTGTAATTTGATTGCACCAGTTACAATTGGAAAATGTGCATTATTAGCCGCAGGATCTACCATTACATCATCTGTAGAAGATGGAGATATGGGAATTGCGCGCTCTCGTCAAACTATAGTAAAAGGCTATGGTGCGAAATATAAAAGTAAATAGGAAAGGATAGAATTAGGACAATGGAAAACAAAACAGTAGTTATTGCATTAACATCTAGTACAGGATTAGCAAAAGAAATTTGTGAACAATTAGGATTGCCACTAGGAAAATGCGATGTTAAACATTTCTCAGATGGAGAAATCATGGTTGAATTAGGAGAATCAGTACGTGGCAAAAACGTATATATTGTTCAATCAACTTGTGCACCTGTTTCAAGTAATATCATGGAAGTGTTAATTGCTATTGATGCATGTAAACGTGCAAGTGCACATCATATTAACGTAGTAATGCCATATTATGGATATGCTCGTCAAGATCGTAAAGCGAAACCAAGACAACCTATTACATCTAAATTAGTTGCAGATTTATTAGAAAGAGCTGGAGCAAATCGTATTATTACAATGGAACTTCATGCAACTCAAATTCAAGGGTTCTTTGATATTCCAGCAGATGATATTTCAGCAATTCCTATCATTGGAAAACATTTTAAAGATATGAATTTAGATAATATTGTAGTTGTATCACCAGATCATGGAGGGACTACGCGTGCTCGTAAGTTAGCCGAAATTTTACATGCTCCATTAGCAATTATTGACAAACGTCGTCCAAAACCAAATGTAGCAGAAGCTATGAATGTTATTGGAGATGTAGAAGGTAAAGTTGCTGTTGTTGTTGATGATATTGTTGATACAGCTGGAACATTGGTTGCTGGTATTGATATGTTGTACGAAAAAGGAGCAACTGCAGTATATGCTTCATGTGTTCATGGAGTATTAAGTGGACCTGCTATCGAACGTTTGAAAAATAGTAAACTTTCAGGATTTATTTGTACAAACACAATTGCTCAGGATGAAAAAGCACCTCTATATCCAGGAATGACAGTATTATCTGTAGGTAATATTTTAGCTGATGTAATTCGTGCTATGGAAGAAAATCGTCCAGTTAGTCCAATTGTTTCTCATTACGCTGAATAATAAAAAAGTTATATATGATTGAGGTGGCCCCTCTAAACAAAAAACGAGATGGATTTTTCCATCTCGCTTTTCGTTTACAGAAACCTACTCGATATTTTTATCGTATATAACCTTTTTTATGAATTATATATTATTTTAATAAAGTCTTTTGGACCATGTTGATAAGCTAATAATATTCCTTTTTCACCTAAATTATAATATAAATCATCAAAATAGAACATACCTGCAACAGCGGGGAATTGATTCCAAAAATCACTGCCTAAAATATTTAAAATAATTTTATGTTGGAATGCTTTATTTTCTACTTGAGAGGCTTGGGATAGTAATCCAAAGGCTTTCTCTTTATACGAGTCATATCGACTTGTTTGAAATTTATATTGCCTACAATCTTCATTCCAAGCTAACCAATTTGCTAAACCATGGGCAAATACCATTTCATTTAGAATATCAATATATTTTTTTGAAGGAATAGCGTATTCATGTAGAATACAAATTTTAGTAATTTCTGTAGTTAAATAATTGTTTAATATGTATACCATTTGAGAGATGATTCTAGTAAAATCAGCAACTTTAATCAAATCAATAACAATAAAGAATTGATTATCTTTTTTTTCAACATGTGCAAAAGAAGAATATTCACCAACAACAGGAAGAATATGAATAGAATTTAATATATTACTTGAATTATTAAATAATTGATTCCAAAGAGTATGATTAAATTGTGGAAAGAATTCAATAATATTTTTTAATTGTGAGGTTAGTTCTTTTACAACATCTTTTCTTTTTTGATCGGGATTTTTAAAGTTTTTAATAAATGCATAAGGAAATGTTTCATTAAGAGATTGGTCATTTAAATATGCTTCAATTAATGTGGTATCTACTTTCATGTGTATTCCTCCTAATATAGTTGTATTTTATATCAAATTATAAAAAAAGTATATCCAATTTTAGGATATACTTAAATAGATGAAATTATCCGGCGGATAATACTAATGCTTTTTGATTATTTATATCTTCTTTTGTAAGCTTTTCACCATTTTGAACTTTATTAATAAGATTTACTGCATTTTTTATGGTATCTTCATTTGGAACTAGTACCCAACAGTAAAATCCATTAGCAGGAGACCATGAAGTATCACCAGAACCACCAACTTGTATTTGTTTAATATCCCATGAGGCCATTGTTTCCAATTGCTTTTTAACGAAATTTGTCATTTCATACTGGGACATATTTGTTTGAAAAGTACCACTTACTGCACTCATTAATTTTGGATATTTTGTTATAATAGATGGAGAAAGAGCTTTGTTAATAATAGCTTCTAGTGCAATCATTTGGTTTCTACTTCGTTGTTGATCACCATCAGCAAAAGCTTTTCTTTCTCGAACAAAGGATAATGCTTCAATTCCATTTAATTTATTTTCACCTTCATGAATATGTATTTTGTTTTTTACTGTAACGAAATCATAATCAGAATGAACTGTAATTCCACCTAAAGCATCGACAATTTGCTCAACACTAGAGAAGTTAACTTTTACATAATAATTTAAGTCAATATTAAAAAAATCTTCTACTGATTTTACTGTACAATCAAGACCAAATGCTCCACTATGTGTTAGTTTATCAACTTGACCTTGTTGACAAACTTGGGGAATATATAAATCACGTGGAATACCAGTCATTAATATTTGGTGAGTTTTTGGATTGATAGTAACAATCATGTTTACATCTGAATGCGATTGAGTTGAAAGAGATCCATGAGTATCCATGCCTGAAATATAAACATTAAATGGTTCTTCTGTAATTTTGACACTTTTAGCAATATCTTTTGCATCTTTTTCATATTTGAAACTTTTAATAATTTTTGTTTTTTCATCGAAGTCTTTATGATTTTCTTTACATGATTCCCTTGAGGACTCATTTAAAATGATTGCATCAACATTTCCATTATATAAATCATCAATAAAATTTTTATAGGATGTATAAGGTTTAGCTTCGATTTCATCGTTGATTGTTTTTTCTATTTTACTTAATGTTTCATATTGTTTTTCTACATCACCAATGTTGATGATACCAACGGATTTGTTTTTTAAATCATCAATATGATCAATATCACTATTTTTCATAGTTATAACAGAGATAATAGCTAATTCTTTATTACTCATCATACTATATAGTAGACGATGGGTTTTAAATACATACCAATTTCCAGTACCTAAAATAATACAAAGTAAGATAATTAATATTTTTGCCAATATTTTTTTAAACTGAGAAATTTTTCTATTTAATAATAAGTAAGTGAGTAGTATTGTAAATAATATTAAAGTAGTAGCAACAATTAGGTAATATTTTAATGGCAATATATTTAATAAAAATATTTGAATAAGAATGCCAACAGTAAATATCATATTTAATAATACTAAATAAAAATCTAAATACGTATATAGGGATCTTTTTTGTTTCATATTTTTTTGCATAGTAACACCTTTCCTAATAAACATATCTATTATACCTGTTTTTATTATAATTTACTATTTAAAATTCTTACGATTCATTAATAAAATAAAATAATATTTTATAAGGTGCCATTCTATATAATTACATGATACAATATACTACATAAAAGGTAGGTGTTATTGTGTTAACAGATACAATTGCAGCAATTTCAACTGCAGCAGTAGATGGAGCAATTTCAATTATACGAATGAGTGGAGATGATGCTCTTCGAATTGCGAATTCTATTTGCTCTATTGATTTATATAAAAAGCAAAGTCATACGATTAATTATGCATATATCATAGATCCAGTTACAAAAGAAGAAATTGATGAAGTATTAATTTCTATTTTTAAAGCACCAAAAACATTTACAAGAGAAGATGTTGTAGAAATTAATTGTCATGGCGGAAGATATGTTACAAAAAAAATACTAAGAATATGTTTAATGCAAGGAGCACGACTTGCAGAACCAGGAGAGTTTACGAGAAGAGCCTTTTTAAACGGAAGAATAGATTTAACACAGGCAGAAGCTATTAATGATATGATTTTAGCGGAATCTAATGAAAGTAGAAAATTAGCTATGCATGGAATAAAAGGAAGTGTTAAAAAGCTTTTAGAACCATTCATTCAAGAAATATTAGATATCATTGCAAATATTGAAGTAAATATCGATTATCCAGAATATGATGATGTAGAAATGTTAAGCAATGAAGTGATTTTACCAAAGATAGAAAAGTGGCTAATAGAAATTGATAAAATACTTTCTCGTGCAGAAAGTGGTCAAATTTTAAGGGAAGGAATACCAACAGCAATTGTTGGTAAACCAAATGTAGGAAAAAGTAGTCTGTTAAATGCTTTGCTAGAAGAAGATAAAGCGATTGTTACAGATGTTGCTGGGACAACAAGGGATATTGTAGAAGGTCATATTCATTTAGATGGATTAACATTGAATTTAATTGATACAGCAGGTATTCGAGATACAGCAGATATTGTTGAAAAAATTGGTATTGAAAGAAGTATGAAAGCAATTCAGGATGCTAAATTAGTAATTTTAGTATTAGAAGCAGGGGCACAATTAGATGAAGAAGATCAAAAATTAATAGATATGACAGAAGATAAAACAAGAATCATTGTATATAATAAAAATGATTTATGCGATGTAAAAGAAGGTCTTAGTATTTCAGCAGAACAAAAACAAATAGAACCACTAATCCAAGAAATTCATCGCTTATTTGATGATCATAAACTTGTAGTCGAAGAACCAGTACTTGGAAATGAAAGACAAATTTCGTTTATGATGAAAGCAAGAAAAAATATGTTATCTGCGAAAGAAGCAATTGAGATGGGATTAGAATTGGATATTGTAGAAATCGATATTCAAGAGGCATATACTTCATTAAAAGAAATTTTAGGAGAAGTACATAGAGAAGATTTGCTTGATACATTATTTTCGAATTTTTGTTTGGGAAAATAAGAAAGACAAAGCAATAAGGATTAAAATGCAAATCCACATTCACAATTCAAATTTTATCACATCCTGAGGTGATACCAAACGACTCAGGAAGAAAGGAGAATTGGTATATTAAATTTATTACTTTTTGTATGAGTAACTTTAATATATCAGGATATGTATGGAATATTATATTACAGATACACATTGTCATATTACTTGTGATATGTTATATGATCAGATTGAAGACATTATTAGTCGTGCAAAAGAGAATCATATTAAAAGAATGTTAGTGGTATGTACAAATTTTCAAGAATATAGTCGTGTTGAGAAATTAAAAGAAAAAGAACCTAAATTATTTGATATTGCATTAGGTTTTCATCCAAATGACTTATATAAGTTTAATGAACGTGATTACAAGGATTTAGAAAGTTTAGTGCAGGATGATAAATTAGTTGCCATTGGAGAAATAGGACTAGATTATCATTGGGATGATGTAACAAGAGAAGATCAAATCGTTGGATTTCGTAGACAAATTGAATTAGCAAAAAAATATAAAAAACCGATATTGATTCATATGAGAGAAGCTACACAAGATACTGTAGATATTTTAAAAGAATATATACCATTAAAAGGTATTATTCATTGCTATAGTGGAAGCTATGAAATAGCACAAGAACTAATGAAAATGGGATTTTATATTTCTTATGGAGGACCTTTAACTTTTAAAAATTCTAGGGGAGCACCAGAAGTTGCAAAAAAACTCCCAATCAATCGATTATTTGTAGAAACAGATAGTCCATATTTAACTCCACATCCATATAGAGGAAAACAAAATGAACCAATGTACGCAAATGTTACTTTTAAGAAACTGTGTGAAATTAAAGAAATTGATGAAATTAGGATGGCAAAACAATTAGAGGAAAATTATATTGAATTATTTCAAAAATAAATAAATCCCTGTAATGGAAAAAATAACATTACAGGGATTTATTTTACTTAGGTTTATAATTCGTAGTAAAATCAATTAATTTTTCAAAAGTTTCTTCACTTATGACATGTTCAATATGACATGCATCTTCTTCTGCATTTTGATCTGATACACCTAATATGTTTCTTAAGAAATTATGGACAACATGATGACGATGCAATACAGCCTTAGCAACTTTGCGACCTGCATCTGTTAAAAAGATATCACCATAACTTTCTTGCATAACATAACCTTTTTCTTTTAAAACATTCATAGCTTTGTTTACGCTAGGTTTTGATACATCCATACGATGAGCAACATCTACACAACGAATTCGACCTGTTTCTTCTAAAATCAATAATGTTTCTAGATAATCTTCTAACGATTCTCCTAATTTCATTTTTTCACCCCGTTTTATTTAGTTATGATATATCATAAATATAGTTTAGCATATTTATCTTCATTAAATCCAATAATTACTTCATTATCACTAATTAGTAATGGACGTTTAATTAACATGCCATTTTTGCTTAATAATAAAAGTTGTTCATCTTCACTCATAGATGATAACTTTTCTTTTAAATTCATTTCTTTGTATAATTTACCACTTGTATTGAAAAACTTTTTTAAAGGCAAATTACTTTTTTTCCACCATTGTTTTAATTCTTCATAAGTGGGTGTTTGTTCTACAATATGTAGATCTTCAAATTCAAGATTTAAAGATAATAAATATTTTTTTGCTTTTATACAAGTGCTACACTTTGGATATTCAATAAATAGTAATTTCATAGATTATATATGGACATTCCTTTCTTAGTATAATACTATTTTAAAAAAAAATATAAGATTATGCAAATAAAATGAATTTTAAACTAAAAGGTAAAATTTTAATGGAAGTTCCTATTAACATATAAAAAAATTTATACTATTAATTGTTTAGAAAAAGGCATAAATATACAGTATAATTTCTTTATTTATTTTTAACTATATGAAAGGAGATAATTATTTATGGAAATGAAGAAGAAAATAGTATGTTGTTTAATAATTTATGTTGCTTTATTTATAGCTCTTGCTTTATATCCTGCAAATATTCATTATACTGTAGAAAGAGTTCCTTTTTTTGATACACTTTATCGTAGTAATTTATTTATTCCATTTTCAATAAACAGTATCTTTTTTGTTTATTATTTAATTTCTTATTTAGATCCATTTGGAAAAAAATAAAAGCTCGAAATCGAGCTTTTATTTATAGTATGTAACAAGAATATGAGTATCTAATAATTTAGTTTTTACATAATCATATGTATCATAGCATCCGTTTTTATCATTATAAAAATCTCTCATATGTCTTACTAAATAATCTCCGTAAATTCCTAATTTACTTTCTCGTGTTTTATCTGCTTCTATTTTTGTTTCTACTTCAGAATATACATTTGCAGATAAAGTACAAGAGATACCATCCATAGAGTATTTAGTTGATACACTGCATAAAGTTCCTTCCTTTAAAATATAATAAGATGTTTTTTTTCCGAGATGAAGTATTTTTGTGGTAACCAATAAATTTTTTATACAAATTTTTACGAGAAACTTCTTGAGTAGTTACATATTCAGGTATGATTTGAGTTTTTAAAATTTCTTGGTGTTTTAAATACGAATTATAGTCTTTTTCTGATGGGAAAAATAATGCTTCAGTATCGTTAATTTGAATACTAAAAACTTTATCATTATTGTTGTTAGTGTTTTCTTCTTTAGCTAATATTGGCTACATAAAGATAGAGATAATACTGCTACCATGATTAAGCTAGTTAATAAATGAAATGACTTTTTCATAAACTCCCTTCTTTCTTTAAAATTTTATTAAAAAGTTTAAGTATTTAGCATTCTCATTTCTACCACCAATCCTTCCAACTTTATTATAATACATAAATTTCATAAAAATTAAGTAAAAAATAAAAAAAGTATTGTAATAATACAATAATTTAAGTATAATATGAGTGTATTAATATGCTTGTATATACTTCGTGATATGGTCGAAGAGTTTCTAGCCGCATGCCGTAAATATGTGGACTACA
>JARHZK010000104.1 GCA_029258245.1 Longicatena sp.
CTATAACTTTGGAGGAGACTTTACGTTACCCCGCCATAACTTTAAAGGCAGGGGTATAACCCCGCATAACTTTAGAATACCTTTTATTTTGCTGTTACGAAATATATAAGTAAATAGTTTAATAGTATACTATAAAAATTTATGTTATAATTGATTCATGAAATTCGATTTGGAGGTTTTCATGAATATACAAGAATTAAATATACTGAAATATATAAAAAATAAAAGATTTGTTAATCAAAAAGATGTAGCAATTGGTACGGGTCATTCTATTGGAGTTGTGAATCGTAGTATAAAAAATTTAATCAAGGGTGGTTATTTAGATAAATCATATAGGTTAACTTCTTTGGCAAGTTCTTTATTTATTTCAAATAAGCCTAAGAATGCGATTATTTTAGCTGCAGGATTTGGAATACGTATGGTACCAATTAATCATCAAGTTCCTAAATCTTTATTGAAGGTAAAAGGAGAAGTTTTAATTGAACGAATGATTCATCAACTTCATGAAGTGGGTGTTGAAGATATTTATGTTGTTGTTGGATTTATGAAAGAACAATTTGAATATTTGATTGATGATTTTGGAGTTCATTTAGTTGTTAATTCTGAATATGCTACCAAAAATAATTTACATTCTCTAAATTTAGTTTCGGATCAGTTATCAAATTCCTATATTGTACTTGGAGATTTATGGTGTGAATCCAATCCTTTTAGTTGTGATGAATTGTATTCATGGTATATGGTTAGTGATTTAATTGATGAAGATAGTGAAGTTCGTGTGAATCGAAAAGGGGAATTGGTTCGTACAGATTCAGGTGGAAATACAATGGTTGGAATTAGTTATTTATTAGAGGCAGAATCTGAAATTGTACGTTTAAAAATTGCTGCAAAAGATTTAAATCATAAGTATGATTCTAGCTTTTGGGAATGTGTATTATATGATAAAGATAAGATGATTGTTCCAGCTAAAGTTGTCACAAGTAAATCTGTTATAGATATCAATACATTTGAACAATTGAGAGATTTAGATGAAAATAGTGAAAATTTACAATCCGATGCTTTAGATACAATTTCTGCTGCTTTAAATGTAGATGTATCGGATGTTGAAAATATTCAAGTATTGAAAAAAGGAATGACCAATCGTTCATTTATGTTTTCATGCAATGATAAAAAATATATTATGCGGATTCCAGGAGAAGGGACAAATAAAATGATTAACAGAAAGGAAGAAGCTTCAGTTTATTCTGCTATTAAAGATAAGAATATTTGTGATGATATTATTTATATTAATCCTGAAAACGGATATAAGATTACTCGTTTTTTAGAAAACTCTAGAGTATGTGATTCGAATGCTATTTCTGACCTTAAAGCTTGTATGAAAGTATTAAGAGATTTTCATTCCTTGCATTTAATAGTAGATCATTCGTTTGATTTGTTTGAAAAAATTGAGTTTTATGAAAATTTATGGAAAGGAACACCTTCTGTATACAGAGATTATAAAAAGACAAAAGATAATATATACAAATTAAAACCTTTTATTGCTTCTTTTAAAGTAGATTTTTGTTTAACACATATAGATGCAGTCCCAGATAATTTTCTAATAAATGAAGAAGGTATCCGATTGATTGACTGGGAATATGCAGCTATGCAGGATCCGGATGTGGATATTGCGATGTTTTGTATTTATGCATTGTATGACAGAGAACAAATTGATCAATTGATTGATATTTATTTTGAAAATAAATGCAGTTATGAAGTTCGAATGAAAATTTATGCTTATATTGCAATTTGCGGATTATTATGGAGTAATTGGTGTGAATATAAACAACAGTTAGGAATTGAATTTGGAGAATATAGTATGAAACAATATCGTTATGCGAAAGATTATTTTAAAATTGTAGAAAGTGAAGGATTTTTAAATGTATAAAGTGGATAATGCAATTATTATGGCAGCAGGAACT
>JARHZK010000107.1 GCA_029258245.1 Longicatena sp.
AAAATGGATATAACCGTTATCAAGTTGATGATTACATACAGAAGCAAGAAAGTGAAATTGATACCTTACAAAAAAAACTTGATGTAGTAAAGCTTGAAAAGAATAAATTAAGCGAAGAAATTAAGAACCTAGATGAAAAATATAGTAAATTAAATGATAATTTACAAATTAAAGAAAAAGCAGCTAGTGAAATGGCTCGAATTGCAATGAAAGAAGCAAACATGATTGTGGATACTGCAAATCAGAATGCAGATACAATAATTAAAGAAGCTTTAATGATGGCAAGGGGAATTTTGATGGAAGTTGCTCGTCTAGGAGATGAAGCGAATGATGTAAAGTGTAGTATGAAAGAAGAACTACATAAGATTGAAGAGGCGTTAGATGATTTTGAAACACCTTCAATCCCAAATATGAATATATTAAAAAAAGAACTTTAAAAGCTAAGAAAAAGACATGTTTCTTTTTAGTGGAGTACGCAGAGAGCAATAGATGGTGAAAAGTTGCACAATACGAAAAGAAAAATCACTTTGGAGCTAATTATCTGAAAATAGTAAGATGATTCGGTGACAACCGTTATATGCATTGAGTGCCTTTGTTAAATGTGCAAAGGAATTAAGGTGGTACCACGTTCACGCGTCCTTATTAGGATGCGTGTTTTTTTATATAATGTAAGGAGGAAACGATATGGAATACAAAGAAACATTATTGATGCCAAAAACAAAATTTGAAATGCGTGGAAAACTTCCAAGCAAAGAGCCAGGATTTCAACAACGCTGGAAGGAACAAAACATTTATGAGAAAATGTTGGCAAAACGTGAAGGGTGTGAAGCATTTGTTTTACATGATGGACCTCCATATGCAAATGGAGATATTCATCTAGGACATGCTTTAAATAAGATTTTAAAAGACGTAATTGTACGTTCTAAATTTATGGATGGATATAAAGTACCATTTATTCCAGGATGGGATACACATGGTTTACCTATCGAAACAGCAATTCAAAAATTAGGACATAATCGTAAAGAGATGGATTTATCTGATTTCCGTAAATTATGTTATAAATATGCTTTAGAACAAGTAGAAAGACAAAAAGCGGGATTTTTATCTTTAGGTGTTGTAGGGGATTATGATCATCCATATATCACATTACAAAAAGAATTTGAAGCTCATCAAATCGAAATTTTTGGAAAGATGGCTATGAATGGATTAATTTATAAAGGATTAAAACCAGTATATTGGAGTCCATCAAGCGAAACAGCTTTAGCAGAAGCTGAAATTGAATATAAAGATATTAAATCACCTACTATTTTTGTAAAATTCCAAGTTAAAGATGGAAAAGGTATTTTAGATACAGACGCAAATTTTGTTATTTGGACAACTACTCCATGGACAATTCCTGCAAACTTAGCAATTTGTTTAAATAAAGATTTCACTTATGCATTAGTAGAGAGTGAAAAAGGGAAATTAATCGTTTTAGAAGAAATGGTTGATACTTTATGGGAAAAATTTGGATTAGAAATTAAAAATGTTATTAATACATTCAAGGGTAGCGAGTTAGAAATGATTACTTGTCAGCACCCATTATATGCAGATCGTGAATCATTAGTTATTTTAGGAGATCATGTTACTGCTGAGGCTGGTACTGGATGTGTTCATACAGCTCCAGGATTTGGTGCTGATGACTTCTTCGTAGGTCAAAAATACGGATTACCTGCATACTGTAATGTAGATGAACATGGATGCATGATGGCAGATGCTGGAGAATGGTTAGAAGGACAATATGTTGAAGATGCTAACAAAACAGTAACTCAAAAATTAGATGAATTAGGGGTTTTATTAAAACTTGAATTTATTACTCACTCTTATCCACACGATTGGAGAACAAAAAAACCAATTATTTTCCGTGCAACTACACAATGGTTTGCATCTATTGATAAGATTCGTAATCAATTATTAGCTGAAATTGATAAAGTTGATTGGATTCCGAAATGGGGGCAACCACGTATGCATAATATGATTGCTGATCGTGGAGATTGGTGTATTTCTCGTCAACGTGCATGGGGTGTGCCAATTCCAATTTTCTATGCAGAAGACGATACTCCAATTATGGATAAAGCAGTATTTGAGCATGTTGCTGAATTATTTAGAGAAAATGGTTCAAATGTATGGTTTGAACGTGAAGCAAAAGATTTATTACCTGAAGGATATACTCATCTAGGTTCTCCAAATGGAGAGTTCCGTAAAGAAATGGATACAATGGATGTTTGGTTTGATTCAGGAAGTTCACATACAGGTGCTATGATGGAACGTGGACTTGGTTATCCAGCTGATTTATATTTTGAAGGTAGTGACCAATATCGTGGATGGTTTAATTCATCATTAATTGTCGGAACTGCGATTCATGGAGAATCACCATATAAACAAGTATTAAGTCATGGTTTCGTAATGGATGGTAAAGGTGTAAAAATGAGTAAATCTCAATGGAATGCTGTTGCTCCTGGAGAAATCACTAAAAAATATGGTGCAGATATCTTACGTTTATGGGCTGCTAGTGTAGATTATCAAGCGGATTGCAGTATGTCAGATGAAATCATGAAACAAATTAGTGAAAACTACCGTAAAGTACGTAATACATTCCGATTCTTACTTGCTAATATTGATGGAGAAAATGATTTCACAAAAGCAGATTTGCAAGATGTAAATACATTACCTAAATTAGATAGATATATGTTAATTCGTCTTGCTGAGGTTTGCGAAAAAGCAAGAAAAGCATATAGTGAATATCGTTTTGCTGATGTTACTACAATGTTAACAACATTAATGACAAATGAATTCTCAGCATATTATTTAGATTATACAAAAGATATTCTATATATTGAGAAAAAAGATTCTGTAAGAAGACGTCAAGTGCAAACAGTTCTATACTATGCTGTTGACACACTTGTTCGTCTATGGGCTCCAATCTTAGTTCATACAGCTGAAGAAGTAAATGATTTCTTCCATGCAGAAGAAGAAAGTATTCATTTAGGAAAATTCCCAGAGTTACCTACATTTGAAGATGCAGCAGAAATTAAAGAAGATGTTGCTCGTTTAATGGCAATTCGCCAAGATGTATTTAAAGCATTGGAAGAAGCACGTGCTGAAAAAGTAATTGGTAAATCTTTAGAAGCTCATGTATTAATAAATGTAAGTGATGAAGATCGTAAATTAATTGAAGAATATTGCCAAGATCAATTTAATCAATGGTTAATTGTTTCTAAATTAAGCTTCTCAGTAGATGAATTAAAGCAATATGAAGTATGCCAAGTAGAAATTGAAAAATGCGAAGGTAAAGTATGTCCACGTTGTTGGAATATTACAGATTCAACTGCCGAAGATGGATTATGCTGCCGATGTGCTGAAGTTTTAAAATAATGATGAAAAGATGGATGTAATTCCATCTTTTTTTCTATAAAATAAAAACATTCTATGATAAAATAGACAAGTATTAATTATTACGGAAGGTGAATTATATGGAAATTACATCACTTACAAACGCTAAAGTAAAACAGTGGGTAAAATATAAAGAAAAAAAACATCGAGATCAAGATAAAAAATTCGTGATTGAAGGTGAACATTTATTAGAAGAAGCTCATAAAGCAGGATTAATTGATTGCATTATTATCGAAAAAGGTAAGACATCGCTTTACACAGAATATCCTCAATATGAAGTTACAAAAGAAATCCTAAAAAAAATAGCAAATAGTGTTTCTGGGAATTGGATCATGGCAGTATGCAATTATCCTAATTATCAAGATATCAAAGGGGATAAAATAGTAATGTTAGACGGTGTACAAGATCCTGGAAATTTAGGTACAATTCTTCGTACAGCACATTCTTTTTCTTATCATACCGTTATCTTATCAAAAAATTCTGTAGATGTTTTTAATGATAAAGTGGTACGTTCTACGCAAGGTGCACTTTTTCATTTAAATGTAATTCGTATGAATTTAGAGGAAGCAATTCAAAATTTAAAAGAAAAAGGATATTATATTTATGGTACTTCTTTACATGAAGCAAAATCATTACAAGAAGTCGAAATTAAAACAAAACATGCATTAATTATGGGCAATGAAGGTCAAGGAGTAAGTGAAGAAATTTTAGCATTAACAAATCAAAATATTTATATTGAAATGGATACATTTGAATCGTTAAACGTTGCGGTTGCAGCAGGTATCTGCATGTATACATTGAATCAAAAGTAAGCACATATGTGCTTTTTTATTTGGGAGGATTTATGTTTATTATCTATATATTTATATTTATTATTGGAACATGTTTTGCAAGTTTTTCGAATGTTTGCATTCGAAGAATTCCTAATCATATGAGTGTGTTGAAAGGAAGATCCTATTGCTTTTGTTGTAAAAAACAATTATGTTGGTATGAAATGATACCAGTTCTAAGTTATATAGTATTAAAAGGAAAGTGTTCATATTGTAAATGGCATATACCAATTCGAGATTGGATGATTGAAATTGCAGGTGGAATCATAAGTTGCTTATGTTTTCATCTTTTTTATTTTTCATTAGATGGAATACTATTTTATGGAATTGTTATGGTATTGATTATAATTTCTTTTATTGATTTAGATTATATGATTATTCCTAATGAATTATTAATAATTTTAAGTATATTTATTTGTATTTGGAATGGAGTACATGGAAATTATATTTATGAATATTTTATAGGTGTTGGGTTAATATCAGTTCCTATGTATATCCTTAATTTAATAAAAGAATGTTTTGGAGGAGGAGATATTAAATTGTTTGCAGTAATAGGATTCTTTTTAGGAAGTAAAAAGATTTTACTTTGTACTTTTTTATCAATTTTTATATGTAGTATTTATTGTATTTTTTTATTACTATGTAAAA
>JARHZK010000033.1 GCA_029258245.1 Longicatena sp.
ACAAAATATAGACATAAAAAAAAGCCTTTATTTAAAGGCTTTATCTTTTATATGGGGCGAACGATGGGGATCGAACCCACGCATGACGGGACCACAACCCGCTGTGTTAACCACTTCACCACATTCGCCATTACTACTCATTTCCTGAGTGCTCATATATACTACCATATAATTTTTGATATTGCAATAGTTTTTTTCATATTTTTTTATTTTTTTGATTACTCCGTTACTTTTAAAAGTAAAAGGTGAAAAGCATATCATTGTTTCCTTTCACCCTTACTAATTTTATATCTAATCATAAATTCTGATTATCTAATATAAATTCTTTTAACACTTCTCCAATGGGCTCGTGGATCACAATATCTGCTTGATGATCCATTTGAGTAATTGCCTTGTTTATTAAAATTAATTTTTTTCCTTTAAAATATTGAATTAATCCTGCAGCCGGGTAAACAACTAACGATGTTCCTCCTACAATTAATACATCTGCTGACGCTATTGCATGAATTGCATTTTCCATTACTTTCATATCCAATGATTCCCCATATAGTACAACTTCTGGTTTAATTGTACAATGACATTTTTCACATTTTGGAATTCCTTGATAATCCCTTAATCTTATTACATCTTCTAACGAATAAAATTCATTACACCTTTGACAACGGTTACGATGTATACTTCCATGTAATTCATATACACAATAGCTACCTGCCTTTTGGTGTAATCCATCAATATTTTGTGTAATAATAGCTTTTAATTTGCCTATTTTTTCCAATTTAGCCAATGCTATATGTGCGTTATTCGGTTTTGCGTCTAAATAAATCATTTCATTAAAATAAAAATCAAAAAATTCTTTTTGATGATCATAAAAAAAATCACTAGAAATCATTGTCTCTGCTGGATATGGATATGTATTATTATAAATTCCAGCTTGTGAACGAAAATCTGGAATATTGCTTTCTGTTGATACACCTGCTCCTCCAAAAAATATGATATTATTACTTTCTTCAATTACTTTTTTTAAATCTTCATACATAATAATTACCTCCTATTGGGAATATAAATTACTTCCATCTCTTGATTTTACGACCTTAATACCTTGTTCAATACTTTCTTTTAAGATATCAACATATGAAATAATAGCAATTATTCCTTTTCCATGAGTCATCGTTTGGAATACCGTTAATGCATCGGCGACACTATGTTCAGCAAAAGAACTAAACCCTTCATCAATAAATAAACAATCAAAATGAACAGTATCCTTCCGTACCGGTACAACCATCAATAACACCAACGACATCGCTAGAGAAAACAAGAATTTTTCTCCTCCACTTAATAATACTACATTCCTTACCTCCATTGAATATGAATTCAATAACTTATCTATTTGCATAATAATATGGTCTAATAAAATACCTAATACATATCTTCCAATTTCTATATCATGATTCCACACATTGCTTAAAAAATTGAATTTGTAAAAATTTAGTTTAATCTATATTAAAATCACGTATACTTCTATTAATTCATTTTATTGTTTTATCTTAATCCCTTTTACAATATTTTTTTTCTGACTTTCTAATCTTTCTTCTTTTTCTAAATATTTTTTCTTAATTGTAATATTAACTCCTAATTTTGAAATTCATTTAAAATTAACTTTTTATTTATACTCTATTCTTTCGCTTCTTTCAGAGTATCATTTTTTGGTTGTTCTAATTCTGCATGCGTTGGTTCTAATTCATTCGTCAATTCTTTTATTTCTCTTGTATCACTACTGCCTTTTTTCACTTTATCCCATCTCTCCATTTAAAATAATGTATTCAATATTTCTTACTTATCCTCACTTTTACTTTTCAAAAATCGTTCAAATTTATCTTATGCTAAAACTGTTACTTGAACAAATTATATATAGAATAATCCAATATTTTTCTGCTTTTTCTTCTATTTTGCGTAACAAAGGATTTCAAAAAAAAAGGTTGATAAACTTCTTTTCTAAACTCTCTAGCATCGCTTTTTATCTTAATTTCTTTTCCTTTATCTTTGTTTACTTTATATAAACTTGTACACATCGTTTAAGGCAATCCATTTTTCTTTTACTCAAAATATAAATTCTACAACAGTATCTATATCATCGATTGTAAAAAGAGAACAAATACTTTCTAAATTTTCAGTTGTCCTCCACTACTTTTCCACCCATAGCATATTACCATAGCATCTAATAGCATTGTTTTCCCTCTGCCCGTTTTTTCCTTTGTGAAGGATAAATATTTTTTCTCAAATCGTTTAAGATCAATAAATGGACAAAAGTTTGTATTTCTAATCGAACTGGTAACACTATATATCTTTCTCTAAAGATGCTAGTGTACATTCAAAAAATTTTATAATCACCTTATTTACCTCTTCTTGATACATATCTTTAAAAAATTATTTCACTATACTAACATCATCCATTATTTCTAAATCTAATATTCCTAAACTAATAAAACTTTCCAAGTATTCATTTTTACCTACCAGTTATAATAAACCTTTATAATGTTTGAAAAATAATCTCGCCTTTCAAAAGATAAACTTGTATCTTTTATTTAAATTTTAATGGAATCATCCTAACAATTACTATCTTTCATACGCTCTTGAATTTTATCAAATGTTCCCTTCAAAATCTGAAATTTATGTAAAGGTTTAATTTTTCATATAAACCATATTTTTATCCATATCATAAATCATAAAACATGCATCATGATTTACTTCAAAAAAAGAATAAAGTAATGATGACCCACTATAAAAAATGTTCTCCTACTTGCTTCTTTCGATGTAAATGTCCTAGAGATCACCATAAAAAACTTTCGTTGAAACAACATTACTTCCACTAGCAACAAAAGTATGAACAATCATAACATAACACTAAGATAAATTCATCTCTTTTTTATTTCATCACTAATCACTTGAAACCCTTCTTCTTGCGTAGTTATTATACTACCATATATATTATTTACAATTTGTGGATGTAAATATGAAATTGAATAAAATATAACATCATTTATTTTTAACCATTTTATTCTTTGTTCTAATGTTTCATAAATACATAAAAAATGTATCATAAATATTTCTAACAATCAAAATCACATTAATAATTTCATCTAAAATAACTTATTTAAATTGAAAAATCACATCCGTTTGAAATTCTATCTTAATCCTCTTTTAACTAAAAAAAGATGGCGATTATCACTCATCTTCTTTCTTAATTGTATCATTTTCCTTTAAAGATCCCTTATCCATTATAAAATCAACACTATCATTTATTTCATCAAAAGACCATCGCACATATATTTGTTTATACTTCACAGGTTGTTCTCCCCATACAAACTCATATTCTGTTTTTTCATTTACAACATCATTTACTTCTTTATAATCAGTACCAATATATTTCATACTTTCATATTGAATAGTATCATCTAATACAATTAATCTTGGTGGTTTTACTGGATGCTTTTTATTATATTGGTATTCTAATGTTACTTTTGTTTTTTGACCATCTTGTTTAACAACTTGATTTAAACTTACAACATACTTTATAAATACTTTCGTTTTTCCTTCAATAACTTTACCATCCTTTTGCTGAACAACTAAAATAAACTCATTATCTCCTGTAGGAATATTATATCCTTCTCGCGATATATAGCATTGACGATATGAAGATACATCCATCAATCTATTTCCATTATATTTTAATTCTACTTTATCTATATCTTTCTCTCCTATATTTAATTTCCAATTAAATTCAATTTGATCTGTATTTCGATTATAACTTCCACTAAAATCTTGGATTCTTGTATCAGATGAAACTGGTTCATTATATGACGGCTCTTCTTGTTCAGGAATTCCTACAGAATTCAATTGATTATCTTTTACTTTTCCTATCATAATATAAACAACCAAAGAGATTATACAAATAATTAAAATACTCATTATTACAACAAACATTTTATTTCTATGAACAAAGCCTTGCTTTTTTTCTTTCATAAAATCTCCTCCATAGTTAATATTATACTTTGTTTTTTAAAAAAAAGCCACTCTTTCTAAATTCACATTTATATTAACAATATACATTAAATTCGTTATTACCATAATAACATCATAAAAAAAGTGCTCCGCTAGAACACTTTTTTTACTATTTTGTAGGTACTAAAGGTACTACAACCCCATCATAAGTTTGATCAATAAATTCTTTTACTGTATCACTATTTAATGCATTTACTAAAGCCTTTGTTTTTTCACTATCTTTATCTTCATTTCTTACAACTAATAAATTAGCATAAAGTTTTGCTGCATCACTTTCTTTAGATTCAGAAACAATTCCTTTCTTATTAAGATTTGCTGCAAGTGCATTATTACCATTCAATACCGCATAATCAACATCTTTAATATTTACAGCACATGATTCTGCTTGCATTTCAATAATTTCTACATTATTTTTATTTTCAGTAATATCTTTTAAAGTCACATCAATACCTTCATCTTTATTTAATTTAATTATTCCATTATCCGCTAATAAACGTAATGCACGTCCTCCATTTGTTGGATCATTAGGGATTGAAATTTTAGATCCTTCTTTTATATCTTTTAATGAAGAATGTTTTGTAGAATAAATTCCCATTGGTTCAAAATGAACTGCTAATGCGTCTATTAATTCATCCTTATGATTTGCTTTTTCTGCCCATTCTAATAAATATGGTTTATGTTGAAAATAATTTGCATCTAAATCTTTATCAACTAATGCTTGATTTGGTTTTACATAATCTGTAAATTCAACGATATCTAGTGTATATCCATCTTTTTCTAATATTGGTTTTACTTGTTTTAAAATTTCAGCATGAGGAGTTGTACTTGCTCCTACACGAATTGTTTTGTCATCCTTACTATCATTTCCGCCTGCACAACCTGCTAATACAACTAATGCTAATAAACTTGCTACTAATTTTTTCATATTATATTCCTTCTTTCCTATTATATATTTTATTTTTTACTAAATCCTGCCTAACAGGTATATTACATTCGACAAATCCTTCTTGCTTGTTTTAGTACATGTTTCATATAAATTCCTCTTAATGTGTTGTTTTTCGAATAAGATAATTTCCAATACCTTGAATAAGTGATGTAATAACTAATAAAATAATTACACAAACTACCGTGACGTCAAATTGTAAATTATTATAACCCCAACGAATCGCGAAATCTCCAATTCCGCCACCGCCAATTGCTCCAACCATGGTAATAAATCCAATTAATGAAATTAATGTAATAGTTGTAGCACGAATTAATCCTGGAACGCTCTCTTTTAAATATACCCTAAAAATAATTTCTAATGGTGAATTTCCCATAGACTGGCTTGCTTCAATTAAACCACGATCTATTTCTGCTAAAGCACTCTCAACTTGTCTAGCAAAAAATGGAGTAGTTCCTACAATCAACGGAATCAAAGCTCCTTTCACCCCAATCGCAGTTCCCACAATTAATCTTGTAACAGGTCCAATTAAGAATACTAAGATAATGAATGGAATGGAACGGAATAAATCAATAATTTTTCCAAGTACAAAATTAATTGTTTTATTCTCTAAAATATCATCTTTTCTTGTTACTGTTAAAATAACTCCAAAAAGAATTCCAAAGAAAGCTGAAATAACTCCTACAACACCTAACATAATAAAGAATTCTTGAATAGCTTTAAAAAATTCAGGTAGTTTACTCATAATATTAGGAATAATTTTATTTAATAATTCTGACATTGCTTTAACACCTCAACTTTCACATCATGTTTTTCTATATAAGAAATTGCTTCCTCGATCATATACTTTTCACCTTTAAAGACTACCACCAAATCTCCTAAAGGACTGTCCTTTAGGATTTCAATATTTCCAAAAATGATATTTGTATCTACATTGTATTTACGTGTAACTTCTGAAATCAATGCTTTACTCGTATTCACTGCATTATAATTTAATTTTACTAAATATCCATCATTTCCTATATTTGTTAATTCACTACCATTTTCAATCATCTCATATACTTTCGATATATTACTTGTCGTAGCTATAAAATTTTTCGTAACTTGTGCTTTAGGATTACAGAAAATATCTAAAATATTTCCTTCTTCAACAACACTCCCTTTTTCCATAACTGCAACACGATCACAAATTTCTTTAATAACTGCCATTTCATGCGTAATTAATACAATCGTAATTCCCATTTTTTTATTTACTTCTTTTAATAATTTTAAAATACTTTTTGTCGTTTGTGGATCAAGTGCACTAGTTGATTCATCACAAAGCAATACTTTAGGATCGTTAGCCAACGCTCTTGCAATTGCCACACGCTGTTTTTGACCACCACTAAGTTGAGATGGATATGCATCTTTTTTATCACTTAAATCAACTAATTCTAATAAGGATAATATTTTTTTATCTTTTTCTTCCTTCGTCAAATTACTACCTTTTAAAGGAAAAGCTATATTTTGATATACTGTTCGCGATTTCATTAAATTAAAATGTTGAAAAATCATCCCTATTTTTTTTCTAACATTTCTCAATTCCTTTTCATTCAAACTTGTTATTTCGTCATCATCAATCCAAACCTTTCCAGTCGTTGGTTTTTCTAATAAATTAATACATCGAACTAATGTAGACTTTCCTGCACCACTGAATCCAATGATTCCAAATATTTCCCCATCTTGAATTGTTAAATTCACTTCATTTACCGCATGTACATTCCCCGCTACTGTATCAAAAACTTTACTTACACACTCTAAACGAATCATACTCCATCCTCCATTCTTATAAAAAAAAGCTTTCATCCATATAGGACGAAAGCTTTGCTATTCGTGTTACCACCTAAATTCAATTATCTTTCACAAGACAATTCTTATCAAGTACGCTTCTACAAGTTATACTCTATCGCTATAACGTGCGCTCACGTCATGGCCTAAATACTCTTCGACCATGCAACTCCAAGACCATTTTCAATAACTTCACTTTATTCTCTTCCACCATACAAGAACTCTCTAGAAAAGCTATGCTATTTACTCTTCTTTTCTACGTCAATTTACTTTATGTCTTAAATATTACTTCAATAGTATATATTCGTCAAGAGTTTTATTGAAAAAAACTAGATTTTTCTTCACTTTTTGTAATTTTTTTACATTTTAATATAAACGCTTTCTTATTATACGCTAAATCAATTAAGCAATTTTATATTTTAATTTATACGTTTTTCCTTCACTTTCATCATCATAGTATTCTGTGTAACGGAATTGAATCTTTTTTGTATTAGCTGAAATAATAAAAATAATTTTTCCTTTTATTTCTTCAGCTGGCTTTAATGCATACTCATCTGGAAATTGATATGGAACACCAAAATTTTGTTCACTTTCATATGGGCCATCTTCATCAAAACAAATCATAAAATCATCATTGTACATATTCAAAATTTCATTTGTTATATTTTTTATCGCTACATGCAAAATTATAAATTGCGCATCCTCTTCTACAATATAATCTCCTACTTCTTTTCCAGGTAATTCAATTTCATTTACTTTACATGTAAAAAATAAAGTTTGAAACTCATTAATTAATGCTTGATTGGGACAATAATCTCCTGTCAATAATATTTTTGATTGATTATTTTCGTACTTTATAATTTCCATCCTATTCACCTCTCTACCATACTATATGATAGAAAGATAAAAATCTGTCGAATTATTTAAGATATCAACAAATATGGATATATACGGACACCTTTTTTTATTATTTGCGTAATTTTTTGATCACCTAGTTCTTTAAATAAACATATAACATCATTTCCTAAACATATTAATAAATCTGCTTGATTTCCAACTTCAATTGTTCCAATTTGTTCTAACCCTAGCATCTTTGCAGGATATAGTGTCATTGCCTTAATCAATTGTATTGGTTCAATCTTTTGCTTTTTATATAATAACTGTGCCAATGATAGTATATTTGATATATGTAATGTAATATCTTTTGTACTTATGCAAAAAGATTTTGTATTTAAAACTTTTTTATTATTTAAAATATCTTCTAAATAAACTATATTATATATTTTATTTATTTTCTTTTTTACAATATCTACTTCTAAAAATTTATCCTCTGTATCCATTGCTAAAGTCAGCACCCCATGACGCATGCATTCATTACGAAAAAATGCATACATATAGCTCTCATTCCTTTGTTCTACATTTGGATAACTTGCCTCTACTTCAATAAATCCAGGTATAACAAAATGTCCTCTTGCATCAATTATTCTTGTATCTTTGTCTACAAACGATTCATAATTGTCATTTCCTATTCCAATAATTATTTCGTGATGAATTGCTAAAAAAGCATGTTCGTATATAATATCGTTTTTTAGTGTATATATTTTTTCAATGTTTTTTATTAATAATGTTGCCTTTTTCCCCACATAATTCTCCTAACTAAACTCCTCTTATTATATGATAATTCAAAACAGAATAAAACAAATTTATGATATAATATTAAAAAATAAAGGAGTGACATTATGTTTGATTGGTTAAAACATATTTTTTCAAAAAATCAACTACAATCTTACGATTCTCAAATGACAACACCCGTCATTATTACAATTCATGGATTTGGAAGACGAACACAACATGAATTTGATAATTTAGCACTATGGGGAAAAAAAGACGGTTTTGATATAGTACAATTTGATATGTACGATATATTTAACGATAAAGATTGTAACTGGATGACATGGGTTCAACGTGCAAAAAATCAAGTAGATACATATTACAAACAGAATCGTCCTATTTACTTAGTAGGGTTTTCTATGGGTGGTGTTATTGCATCCTATCTAGCTGCAACAACATCTGTAAAAAAACTTGTTTTACTTGCACCTGCTTTTCAATATTTTAATATAGAATCAATTACAGATACTATAACAAAATCAGCAATTTCCTTATTAAATAATGATAAAAAAGATGAAGTACAACTACCACGATCATTTTACGGAGCTTTTAGTGATTTAATTAAAAATTTAAAAAAATACATTTCCCAAGTACAATGTCCTGTCTTACTTCTACATGGAGACGAAGATGAAGTAATTTCTACAAAAAGTTCTTCAAATGCATTTGATAAAATACCTCATAATCAAAAAAAATTAATATTTTTGCATCAAGGTCATCATCGAATTTTAATGGATGAAAAAGTAAATTGGGAATCCTATCAAATTATGAAATTATTTTTTAATAACATTATATTAAATGATAATAAAATTGAAATGGCTGATGATATTTTAAACGAATTAAATAAGAAAAAAAGCGAATTAGAACAAATTAAAAAAGAACAAAACAAAAAGGAATCAGAATAAGCTTCAGCTTGATGATAAATATGTATTTAAAAAATAGTATAGACTATTAAACACCAGGTGATTTTAAGTAAAAAGTAACTTAAAATCACCTATTTTTTATATAAAAGTGAAGATAAAAAAAGACCGAGTGACAAAGTCTGTTCAAAAAACACTTTGTCGCTCGGTCTAAGATAGAATAAGTTTTCTTTTCACTTATTTATTCAATATTTCGTATATAAAATTTTTCATATATATTCACAAAAAAATTTCCTTTTTTACTTTTATAATAACGAATAATTAATAACGTTAATAATATTCCTGCAAGTGTTGCACACATAACATCCGTTATAGTATCATGAACACCTTGAGAAAAATGATGTATGCAATCATTATTAAAAAAGATTAACATTGCATATTCATAAAATTCCCATATTTCAGCAATTGCAATATTGGTAATATTAATAAATACAAAAAACAATACATATTCTCTATTGTTTTCAAACTTGTTGCTTTTTCGTATAAAAAAGAATAACATGGCCGCTACTGTAGTAAATATCCATCC
>JARHZK010000190.1 GCA_029258245.1 Longicatena sp.
AATATTGTAGCGTTAAAACAGGCTTCAAAAGATTTTGAATTAGTTAAAATTATAAAAAAAGAATATCCAAAATTTATTATTTATAGTGGAGAAGATGCAATACTTGATGAAAGTATAGATATGGGAATGGATGGATTAATTAGTGTGATGGCTCATATTAATTTACCTAAAATAAAAAAATTTATAAAATATAATAGGAAAGATAATAAGTTACGAAAAGAACTTGTACATGAAGCAAATTTGATATTTTTAGAACCATCACCTGCATGTATTAAGTATTGTTTATATTGTAAAAACGAAATTGAAAATCGATTACGTTTGCCAATGGTTACTGTACAAAATGAAAAATTAAAGAATGAACTAGAAAATATTATTTAAAATTCGACAAAATAAAAAAATAAATCATTATAAACTGTAGTTGGTGATAGAAATGATATTAACAAAAGTAATTGATGAAGATCACGAAGAAGATTTAGAAAATAGTATAAATAAGTTTATGGAAGAGGCAGAATATACTGAAATTATAGATATAAAATTTTCAACTGCCATAGCAATGCAAGAGGAAGAACAAATATTTTGTTTTAGTGCAATGATTATTTATCGTATATAATAGGCATAATTCTCCATACTAATGTTGGAGGTGAAAATTATGAAAACTAGAATTAAATGTAATGTAAATAATTGCGTACATCACAAAGGAGAGTATTGTGATGCTGAAACAATTTCAGTAACATGTGATAATTGTGCATGTGCTAGTGAATGTTGTCAAACTAAGTGTAATTCATTCAAATGTAAATAAAACATAAAAACAAGTGATTTCAACAAGTAGATAGAAATCACTTGTTTTTTTATCCTATATGTATAGAAAAAGAAGTGTGGTTCAAATTCTATAACTATGCTATAATATTTCAGAGGTGAGGATATGCGCAAAGTTGTGATTGTATGTGCCTTTCTTTTGTTTATCTTAACAGGTTGTAACAAACTGAGTAAAGAAAAGGAAGAAAGAGTAAAAACATATGAAAACTATATAAATACAGTAGTAAATAATAAAGGGATTGAATCAAACTATATACCTTTTGAATATAAAATGAATGTTATTAAGCAAAAAGATAAATCTTATAGATATGAAATTGAAATTAGTAATTCTCATGTAGCAATGTATGACATTGAAGCGATTGCAGTAGATCAGCATGTAGATATGAACGAAAATGTATTTCCATGTGTGGGTATTTTAGAAGAAGATGACAGTGTTCAATATAATATGATTCCGTATCAATCTAGAGGTGAAAAAAATTTTGTAAAATCAATTTCATTAGATGCAGTGTCAAAAGAAGAACAATTTACAATTAACGTTATGGTTACATGGAAAGATAGTAGTTTACAAAATCAATCAAGAGTTTTCTTTAATTGTAATTATGCACAAGATAAAAATGATACAGCAAATGGATTAAAGGAAACATCAAATGAAGGAAAAAATAATATTGAATAATAAGAAGAATTAAATAGAATAAAGAGGTTAATATGCGCTTAGATAAATATTTAGCACACGCAGGTGTAGGAACAAGAAAAGAAGTAAAACAATTGATTCGTAAAAAACATGTTCGTGTAAATGATACAATAGTTTGTAAAGATGATATGCATATCAAGGATACAGATACTGTATTTGTTGATGAAGAAGAAGTATACTATGAACAATTTGTTTATTTAATGTTAAATAAACCAGAAGGAGTAATTAGTGCTACAGAAGATGATGAATATGAAACAGTATTGGATTGCTTTCAAAACGTTACATTACCAAAGGGATGTTTTCCAGTAGGAAGACTTGATATTGATACAGAAGGGTTAGTATTAATTACAAATGATGGGAAATTAGCTCATAAGTTATTGTCTCCTAAGCATCATGTAGAAAAAACATATTATGTGGAACACAAAAAAGAATTAACAGATGAAAATATAGAAATGTTGTGTAATGGTAGTGTGGTATTGGATGATAAAATTGTTCTTCCAGCAAGACTAGATCGAATTGATGCATATTCTAGTTTTTATCATATTAAAGAAGGACGATATCATCAAGTTAAACGAATGTTCCATGTGGTAAATAATGAAGTGACTTATTTAAAACGTATTTCTATGGGTCCTTTAACACTAGATGAAGAATTAGCTATCGGGGAATGGAGACCTTTGTACGAAGATGAAATAGAGAAATTAAAGGCGATTTAAGATGATTATATTAATGGTAGCAATTAGTAAAAATAATATTATTGGGAAAAATGGGAGGATGCCGTGGCATATACCAGAAGAATTACAATTTTTTAAAGAAAAAACATGGAATCAAAATATTTTAATGGGTAGAAAAACATGGGAAAACATACCTTCTAGTTTAGAAAATAGAAATGTGTATGTTTTAACACATCATGAAGCAAACATTCATAAACAAGGATATGTAAAAGTTTACACAGATATTGAGGATATTATAAAGACTTGGCAAGCGACAGATGAAAAATTAATTATATGTGGAGGTGCAGAAATATATAAACAATTTTTACCATATGCGGATGAATTATGGGTCTCCTATATACCAAAATGTTATAGAGGAGATACATATTTTCCTGAATTTGATAAAAACTGTTATTCTATAAAAGAATATCAAAATAAAAATCAATTTCAATTTTCTTGTTATGTAAAAAAATAGGAAGGTGAAAGCATGAGAGTTGTAGATTTGATTGAAAAAAAGAAATATAATCATATTTTATCGAAAGAAGATATTCATTTTTTAATTCAAGGATATGTTAAAAATGAAATTCCAGATTATCAAATCAGTGCTTTATTGATGGCAATTTGTTTTAATGGGATGAATGATGAAGAAATAGCTAATTTAACAGAAGAAATGTTA